>NZ_AOMB01000042.1 GCF_000336675.1 Halococcus hamelinensis 100A6
GGAGCGAGCGGGGTGACGCAGGCTTTTGATCCACATTTTGCCAGGGAGCGAACGAAGTCGTTCGAAAGACGCGAAGCGTCTTTCGTGATGACGAGACGGCGAAGCCGTCTCGAACCATGAGCGACCGCAGCAAAAGGTGGTCTAGGACCGCCAGTACGCCGGCGTCAGGAGCACGAGGACGGGCAGGATCTCGAGCCGGCCGATCCACATCAGGAAGGTCATAAACAGCTTCGAGGTGGTCGGGAAATCGAGGTAGCTGTTCATCGGGCCGACGCTCCCGAAACCCGGGCCGACGTTGCCGAGCGTGGCGGCGACGGCGCTCATCGCCTCGAAGGCCGTGACCCGATAACCCACCCGCCAGGCGTCGGTGGCGACGACGAGCGTGGCGACGACGAAGAAGACGAGATAGAGCAACGTGAAGGCGTAGATCCCCCGGACGGCACGGTCGTCGATCACCCGCCCCCCGAGGCGAACGGGCGAGACGGCCTCGGGGTGGACGGTGGAGAAGAGTTCACTGCGGAGGGATCTGAGGATCACCATCCACCGGATCACCTTGACCGAGCCGCCGGTCGAGCCCGCCGAGCCGCCGATGAACATCGCGAAGAGCAGGAGGTACTGGGCGGGGTCGCTCCAGGTGTTGAAGTCCATGTTGGCGTAGCCCGTCGTGGTCACGATAGAGACCACGTTGAAGAGGGCGTGGCGAACCGAGTCCTCGAGTTGGCCCGCGATCGGCGGGATACCGCGCTGGACGGTCTCGATACCGGTCCCGACGAACAGCAGCCCCGCGACGACGGCGGTCAGCACACCGATGACACCCAGATAGGACCGGAACTCGGCGTCCCGCGTCAGTCGTCGCGGTTCGCCGTCGAGAACGTGCCAGACCAGCGCGAAGTTCGTCCCCGCCGCGGCCATGAAGGGGATGACCACCCACTGGACGGCGCTCGAAAACGCCTCGATCGAGCGAGCCTCGGGCGAGAACCCACCCGTGGGCATCGTGGTGAGGCCGTGGGCGACCGCGTTGTAGAGGTCCATGTTCGGCGCGAGGCCGGCGAGGTGGAGGCCGTAGAGGAGCACCATTTCGAGCACCGTCAGGCCGAGGTAGGCCAGCCAGAGCACCCGCGCGGTCTCGGCGATCCGTGGGGTGAGTTTCTGGATCCCCGGGCCCGGCGCTTCGGCGTCCATCAGCTGTGCGCCGCCCACCGAGAGTTCGGGGAGGATCGCGACCGCGAGCACGACGATCCCCATCCCGCCGAGCCACTGGGTGAGCTGTCGCCAGAGCAGGACGGCGTGGGAGTGGCGCTCGAAGGATATCTCGCCGACGACGGTCGCCCCCGTCGTAGTAAACCCGCTCATCGACTCGAACAGCGCGTTCGTCGGGTGGGCGAGCGTCGACTCCGTCCCGCCGAAGCCAGCGATGAGGTAGGGTATCGCGCCCACGATCCCGACCGCGAACCACGTCAGCGCCACCATCAGGAAGCCCTCGCGGGCCGAGAGGTCGGGGTCGGGGTCGACGCGTTCGAGCGCGAACCCGATCCCGGCGACGAGGACGATGGCGACGGCAAAGGTGACGACGTCCCGGCCGTAGTAGAGCGCGACCGCGAGCGGGATCGCGAGCGTCACGGAGAGGTACTTCACGACGGTGCCGACGAGGCCCACGCTCGCCCGCCAGTCGACCCGCAGACGGCTCGCCCGGGTCACGTCCGTCTCACGGCCGATCGCTATCGCGTCGAACGATTAATCCACCGCTTCGGTTACGACCGCCAGAACGACGGCGTGAACAACACGAGCACGGGCACGATCTCGATCCGGCCGATCCACATCATGACCGTCATCACGAGTTTGGTGGTGACCGGAAAGCCCTCGTAGCTCCCGTAGGGGCCCGCGAAGCCGAACGCCGGCCCGATGTTGAGGAAGGTCGAGGCGGCCGCGCCCATCGCCGCGAACTCGCCGATCTCGACGCCCGCGCGTGCGGCATCGGCGACCACGAACACCGTGAGCGCCGCGAAGAGGACGATGCTCGCGAGGATGAACACGTAGCTGTCGCGGATCGTTCCCTCGTCGACCGCCCCGCCCGAGATGCGAACCGGAACGACCGCGGTCGGGTGGATCGCGGTGAAGAGGTCGCGCCGGAACGTCTTGGCCACGACCAGCCACCGCACCGTCTTGATCGAACAGGTGGTCGAGCCCGCCATCCCGCCCATGAACATCCCGAGGAAGAGGACGTGACGCGCGCCCGTCGACCACGTGTCGAAATCAACCGTGGCGTAGCCCGTGGTGGTGATTATCGAGACCACGTTGAAGAGGGCGTGGCGCACCGTCTCCTCGGTGGTGGCGAACTGGCCGTCCAGCGCGAGCACGCCCGCGACGATGACCGCCGCGAACGCCACGACACCGATGTAGAACTTGAACTCCTCGCTCTCGCGGAGCCGGCTCGAATCCCCCTGGAGGACGAAGTAGATCAGCACGAAGTTGGTCGCGCCGACGAGCATGAAGACGATGACAACCCACTGGACCGCGGGCGAGAACGCGCCGATGCTCGCGGCCTCGGGCGAGAACCCCGCGGTCGAGACCGTGGTGAGGGCGTGGGCGACCGCGTTGTAGAGGGTCATATTCGGCGCGAGGCCGACGAGTCGCAGCACGAGCAGGACGAGTACGAGCAGACCGGTCAGCCCGGCGTAGATGCCGCCGAGCAGCCGGGCGGTGCGGGCGATCCGGGGGGTGAGCTTCGTGACGTTCTGGTTCTGGGTCTCGGTCTCCATCAGCTGCGCGCCGCTGACCGAGAGCCCCGAGAGCACGCCGACCGCGAGCACCAGAATCCCGAGACCGCCGAGCCACTGGAGCACGCTCCGCCAGAGCAGTATCGAGCGGGCGTGGATCTCGAACGAGCCCACCACGGTCGCGCCGGTGGTGGTGATCCCGCTCATCGACTCGAACACCGCGTTCACCGGGTCGGCGAGCGTTCCGACGCCGGCGACGAGGAACGGCACCGCGCCGACGAGCGCGATCGAGAGCCACGCCAGCGCCACCAGCAGGAACGCCTCACGGGGACCCGGATCGTCGCGTTCGAGACGTGAGAGCCCGACCCCGGCGGCGAGCGACCCGGCGGCGGGGACCACGAACGGCGCGACGGGTTCGCGGTAGAGGAGGGCGACGACGGCGAGCACGGCGAGCGGACCGGCGAGCGCCGTCAGGACGCGGCCGAGCAGGTTCGCGCTGGTCCGAACGTCGACCCGGACCGGCATCTAGACCCGCGCCGCGACCGCGTCGATCGAACGAGTTTCGGCGAACAACACGACGTGGTCGCCGACTTCGACCTCGGTGTCGCCACGGGGGATGATGTAGCGCCCGTCGCGCGTGATCGCCCCGATCGTCACGCTCTCCGGGAGGTCGGCGGCGGACTCACGGATCGGTCGGCCCGCGAGGACGCTCTCGGTATCGACCTCGATCTCGAGCACCTCCGCCCGGTCGTCGTCGATGATGGCGACGTTCTCGGTGCTTCCTTCGCGGCTGAACCGGATGATCTCCTCGGCGGTCGCGTCGCGGGGGTTGATCGCCGCGTCGACGCCGACCGCCTCGAAGAGACTGGCGTACTGGGCGGTCTCGACGAGCGCGATGGTTCTGTCGACGCCGATCCGGTCGGCGAGCAGCGAGGCGAGCAGGGTCTTCTCGTCGGAATCGAGCGCCGCGACCACCACGTCGGCGTCGCCGATGTGTTCGCGCGTGAGGAACTCGCGGTCGGTCGCGTCGCTCGACAGCACGGTGGTGTGTGGCAGGCGTTCGGCGAGTTCGCGGGCGCGTTCGGGGTCGCGCTCGATGAGCCGCGGGTGGAGGCCGCGGTCCTCGAGGATCACGGCGGTCTGGAGGGCGACCTCGCTGCCGCCGACCACCACGACGTCCTTGCCCTCCCCCTGCTGGTCCGGCGTGAGTTCGCCCGCGAACGCCCGGATGCCTTCGGGACTGCCGATCGCTACCAGGTCGTCGCCGGCGGCGAACGTGGTCTCGCCCTTCGGGATGATGACCTCGTGTTCGCGGATCACCGCCGCGATCGTGACCTCGTCGAACCGGTCGGCCTCCGCCACGGTGCGGTCCACGAGCGGGCTCTCCGGGGGGAGCGAGAACTCCGCCATCAGCACGCTCCCGTCGGCGAAGGTATCGACATCGCGCGCCGCCGGGAGGCCGATCACGCGGGCGACGGTCTCGGCGGCCAGCAGGTCGGTCGAGACCATGAAGTCGACGCCGAACGCGCCGCCGGCCTCCTGCCAGGTGTCGAGGTGGGTGGTGCCGCGCACCCGTGCGACGGTGAACGCGTCGCTCACGGTCTTCGCGGCTGCGCAGGCGACGATGTTGGTCTCGTCGTCGTCGGTGCTCGCGATCACCATGTCCGCCCGCTCGACGTCGGCCTCGCGGAGGGTCGGGAGGGCCGCCCCGTTGCCCTCGATCGCGAGCACGTCGTAGGAGTACATCAGGTTCTCGACGCGGTCGTCGTCGATGTCGATCACGACGACCTCGTGGTTGGCATCGAGGTTCGCCGCGATCGTCGAGCCGACCTGGCCGGCCCCGACGATTATCACCCGCATCTGCTACGGCCCTCGCTCATGCCCGTGTCTCGGGGGGTGTCGATAAGTGGATTCCCCTTTCTACTTCCCGCCGGTACCCGCGACCGCCTCGGGGAGTTCGTTGCGCTCGACGTCGAGACCGAGTTCGTCGAGGGCGGTCTCGACGTGTTCGTCGTCTGCGTACTCCGCACCCGCCTCGACGCGGGCGCGCTGGGCCGCCGCGAGCAGTTCGCCACGACGGTCGTCCGGGACGTCGTATTTGTCCGTCGCGAGTTCGATCGTGAGGCCGTTGTGGTCGTGGGTGTAGAGCGAGTGGAACACCCCACGATCGAACTCGTTGTAGCGGTGGCCGATCTCGTCGAGGGCCTCTTTGGTCTCGACGAAGCGGTCGGGCGCGATGGAGAACGCGAGGTGGTGGACCGCGCCGATGCCGGGCCGCTGGGGGCCCTGATGGGAGTCGTACTCGTCGGAGACGAAGAAGGTCAACATCCGACCGTCGCCCGTGTCGAAGAAGAGGTGGGTCATCTCGGGGGCGTCGAGGTTCGGCTGGCGGAGCACCAGCGGCATCCCGAGGACGTCGCGGTAGAACGCTATCGTATCCTCCTCGTTGCTCCCGATGAGGGTGACGTGGTCGGTGCCCGTGGTGCGGAGGGTGCTCTCCGGCAGCTCGGCGGTGACGTCGGTATCGTCCATACTCCGAGATACGCTCTCCGGATACTTGAGCCTGTGTCTCGGAACGACGGCAGCGTACGACGGTTCCGGCAGTCGTAGCGGGAAAGGTCGGCGGGCGAGCGCCGAAGGCGCGAGCCGAGGCTCGGGAGAGCGGTGCGGGCCTGGTGGATGAAGGGCGACGGCGCGAGCGAAGCGAGCGCCGGAGGGCTTCGGCGGCGCGGCTGCGGTGCGGAGGCGGAGCGGGTGCGGTGGGCGGTGTGGAAGCGGTCGGCGGATGCGGGAGGGGAGTGGTTGTACCGCGAGTGAGCCGAAGGCGAACGAGCGGGCCGAGGAGCCCCTGAGCGACTGAAAGGAGCGAGGGGGTGACGACGGCTTTTGATCCACATTTTGCCAGGGAGGCCGCTTCGCGGCCGACCGCAGCAAAAGGTGGGTGTTAGTCACTCGCGGGCCGGTCGGCGCGCGAGGGTGGCGGGATCTCGTCGCGACCGGCGGGGGTGGGCAGCACGCACCGGGGCGGCTCCTCGTTGACGTGGTGGTACTGGGTCGGGGTGTTGGCGAGCGGGTGGGCGGGGTTCTCGGCGCTCCGGATGCGGGCGACGCGACACTCGCCGAAGCCTCGGAGGCGTGCGCGGATGCCCCGCCAGTGGTGGCGCGAGCGCTCGGGTATCGAGAGCGAGCGGGTCGAGTGACAGCCGCCGCGGGTCGCGAGCAGCGCCCGGTTGGCGTTCGCCGCGAGGTCGTCGTGGTCGACGAGCACCCCGACCCGGGCGTCGGCGGGGGCTCTGGCGGCGAGGACGTCGAGCCCGAGGTGGAGCGCGCGGTACTCGGCGACGTTGTTGTCGGGCGCGGTGTCGGGCACCGCGAGGCGGGCGACGCGGTCGCCGCCGCGGGTCTCGATCACCACGCCGAGCCCGCCGGCCCCGTCCGAGAGGCGATAGGAGCCGTCGGTGGCGACGTAGAACTCCCGGCGGTGCGTCCGCGGCGGGTGGGCGATGTGCGGGGTGGGCGAGTCATCGAAGAGGTCCCGAAGCGCCGGCCGGCCGTATGCGGCCATGCCAACACTTGTCTCCCCCGTAACTTAAATCGTGCGGCGGGGGTCGTTTCATCGAGCGCTGGAGAGGAGGTTCCACGTCGGCGAAACGGATCAGGACACCCAAGTTTTCGCGCCGTGAACGGTCGGACGGTACTCGATACAGTACATGAGATTTCGAAACGCCACACTGTTCGTGGCACTGTCGATAGCGTGGGGGTCCGCGTTCACGGCGATCAAGGCGGGCCTGGAGTTCTTCCCGCCGGTGCTCTTCGCCGCCGTTCGCTACGACCTGGCCGGGGTCCTGATGATGGCCTACGTCCTCCTGACGACGGACCACTGGCTCCCGAGGGACCGCGACGAGTGGCTGGTGGTCGGCATCGACGGATTGCTGTTGATAGCCGTCTATCACGCCTTCCTGTTCGTCGGCGAGCAGGGGACGACCAGCGGCGCGTCGGCCATCGTCGTCAGCCTCTCGCCGATACTGACCACCGTCTTCGCCAGGGCGTTCCTCCCCCACGAACGGCTCACCACCGTGGGGACCGTCGGCCTCCTGCTGGGGTTCGTCGGCGTCGGCGTCCTGAGCAATCCCGACCCGGGGAACCTCCTCGGAACCAGGACGGTCTCGCTCGGCTTCGTGTTCGTCGCGGCAGTCGCGTTCGCCCTGGGAAGCGTCCTCACCCAGCGGCTCGACACCGATATGCCGGCCAAGACGATGGAGGGCTGGTCGATGGTCATCGGTGCCGTGTTGCTGCACGCGGCGAGCGTCGGTATCGGGGAATCGGTCGCCGACGTGGACCTAACCCTCGAAGCGATCGGCGCGCTGGTCTTCCTGTCGGTCGTCTCCAGCGCCATCGGCTTCCTGATCTACTTCGACCTGCTGAAACGCCTCGGGTCGATAGAGATCAACTTGGTGTCCTACGCGGCCCCGGTCGTCGCCACGGTCACGGGATTCGTCGTCCTCTCCGAGACGCCGACCGCGCTCACGTTCGTCGGCTTCGGGTTCATCTTCGTCGGGTTCGCCCTCCTGAAACGACGGGCGATCCGGAGTCAGATAGTTCGGAGCCGGTCGTACGCGGACTGAAGGGTTTCGGATCGCCGGATTCGGTCGCACCCACTCGGATGTGTTGAGTGAGTTCGACGCCGTTGACGGGACGGACTCCCGTTGGGATGGTCGGCGGCGGGACCGTCGACGACGCCGGGCCTCGTTCGTCCGAGCGCTCACTCCGAAAACGCTTCACGGAGTGCCGCGCGTTCCTCGGGGTCGAGGTCGGTCGCGAGGTCGGCGGTGAACGGGCTCTCGGCGAGCGTGGCGAACGCGCGCTCGGTCTTCTCCTGGATGCGCTCGACGGCCGCCTCGACCGTCTCGATCGAGGCGTCGCGCTCGTCGGCGATCGCCACCGGGTCGGTGCCCGCCGCGAGGGCGGCCGCGACCGCGCGCTCCTCGTGGCTGAGGATCGACTGGGTGGTCTCCTCGGTCATGACCGATCCGGGAGGGCACGCGGTAAATGAGTGACTACCCGTGTCGGTCAGCCGAGGGCCGCGACGGCGACCTCGTGGGGACCACGCTCGCCGTCGAGTTCGACCGACTCGACCACCCGGTCGGCGAGCGCCGCGCGCCACTCGTCCACCGCCTCGGTGTGGCGCTCGTGGTGGCGTTCGACGGTGTACTCGACCTCGGGGTCCGCCCGAAGGCGCACCTCGGTCGCGTCGGGGGTCGGGTATGCTGGGGCGTCGACGAGACGCCGGGGGTCGATGTGGAGCGGTGCGGGGCTGCCCGCGTACTCCCCGTCGTGCTCGACGTGGATCCGCGCGCGCATCCGGGGAGTGAACGGGGGCGTCACCCGGAGCACCGTCCGCGGGCCGGCCGTGTGGTTGGCCTCGGCCGCCGTCACGATGTCGTCCGTGTGGACCGCGATCGAGCGGATCGTGCGGTAGTCGCCGTCGTCCGGCATTCCCGGCGGTACGCGACCCGCGCTCCTAAACCATCCGGGCGAGGCCCCGGGGGTTTCCGAACGCTTTTGCTCGCACCGGATGTCCCCGCACGATATGGAACGACGAGGCTATCTCGCACGGGTCGGGGCCGTGAGCATCGGTGGATTCGCGCTGCTGGCGGGCTGTTCGGGGAACGGCGACGGTGGCGACGGGAACGGAAGCGCCAATGGGAGCGATCCGGGCGGCGGAACGCCCGCCAGCGGGGAGGACGGTGAGGGTGGTACCGCAGCGAGCGGGGCGGACGGCGAGGACGGGTCGGCCGCATCCACACCGGCCGAGTCGGAGGGGGCGGGGGAGATACTCACGACCGGTGACGAGGCGCTCGACACCGGCCAGGCACCGCCGAGCGTCACCGCGACCCAGTACGAGAACACCGCCACCGTCCCCGAGGTGGAGGGACTCGAAACCGGTCAGGCACCCAACGCGGGCGGGAACAACTCGAGCAACTGAGACACCGACGGTCGAGAACCGGTTCTTCGTTTCGACGATCGGTTACTGTTCGCCTTCGCGCGCCGCGTCGATGCGTTCGCGCTGGTCGTCGGAGAGTGATATCTCGACCGCGCCGACGTTGTCCGCGAGCTGGTCGGTGGTGCGCGCGCCGACGATCGGCACACACGTGAACTGCTCGCGCTCGATGAGCCAGCGGAGCGCGACCTGAGCCGGCGTCGCGTCGAGTTCGTCGGCGATCGCTCGGACCTCGTCGAGGACGTCCCAGCCGCGGTCGGAGACGTAGTAGTCGTCGAAGAATTCGTCGAAGGTCCCACGGGAACCGTCGGGCGATTCGACGTCGTGGGTTCCCTCGCCGGCGCGCTCGTACTTCCCGGTGAGGAAGCCGCCGGCGAGCGGCGAGTACGGACAGACGGCGAGGTCCTGGTCGGCACAGACGTCGAGATACTCCGCGACGTCGTCGTAGTAGGCGGCGTGAAAGAGCGGCTGGGTGACGTCGAACCGTTCGAGGTTCTCGACGTCGGACTTCCAGAGCGCCTTCGTGAGCTGCCAGCCCGCCATCGTGCTCGCGCCGAGGTAGTTGACCTTCCCCTTTCGCACGAGGTCGTTGAGGGTACGAAGCGTCTCCTCGATCGGGGTGTCCTCGTCGAAACGGTGGATGTAGTAGAGGTCGAGGTAGTCGGTGCCGAGCCGATCGAGGGTGCCCTCGATCTGGGTCCGGATGTGTTTGCGCCCGAGGCCACTTCCATTGGGGTTGTCGGGGTCGAAGCCGAAGTAGACCTTCGAGGCGATGACGTAGTCCTCGCGGTCGCGGCCCTCCAGCCAGTTGCCGATGTACTCTTCGGCGGTGCCGTTCGGGTCGCCGTAGACGTTCGCGGTGTCGATGAAGTTGATGCCGTGGTCGGCGGCGGCGTCGAGGAGTTCGTGGGCCTCCTCCTCGTCGGTTTCGAGCACGTCGCCGGTTCGCTTGCCGAAGCGCCACGTCCCAAAGCAGAGCTCAGAGACCGTCAGTCCCGTCGAGCCGAGTGTCGTGTATTCCACACCGCGTGGTCGGCGGTTGTCCACAAAGCGATTCGGGATGCGGCGGTTCGGACGAGCGCGCTCGACGTCGCCTCAGTCGTCGCACTCGTTCCACGTCTCCGGGTTCGCGCCGGGCCCGCTGGCGGTGTCGGAGCCGACGAACGCCGCGAGCCGCCGGAGTTCGACCCGAAGCTCCCGCCGGCCCAGCACGGCGAACCCGAGCGCGACCACCGCGAACCCGAGGACGGTCGTCGCGGTGATCGACTCGCCGAGCAGGATCCAGCCGCCGAGCGCCGACACGACGGGCACGACGTAGAAGGCGAGGTTCGCCCGGATCGCGCCGACGTCGTCGAGCAACCCGAAGTAGACGATGTAGGCGATCGCGCCGGAGAACAGGCCGACGTAGCCGAGCGCGAGGAGCGCCGTGGGCGTCCACTCGATCGCGCTCAGCTGCTCGCCCGCGCCGAACGCGACGAGGTGACAGAGGAGCGCCCCGACCGGCACGCCCCACGCCGTCCGGGCGATGCTCGTGTAGTCGGCGTCGGCCCATCGAATCAACACGCTTCCGAGCGCGGCACACACCGCCCCGCCGAACAGGACGAGGTACCCCACCACACCGCCGTCGAGCAGGGTCGCCGGGTCGATGCCCACGACGAGCGCGACGCCGACGAACGCGACCGCCATCCCGACCGCGCCGTACTCCGGAAGCGATTCGTCGGAGAGGAGGAGCGCGGCGAAGATCGGCGTCAGCACGGGGTTGAGGCTGAAGACGATCGAGGCCACCGCGCTCGTGGCGTACTGCTGGCCGACGAACAGGCACGCGTTCGCCAGCCCGATCGCGAACACGCCGGCCGCGAGCGAACCCAGAACGTCGTTTCTGGTTCGTGGGACCCACTCGGCCCGGTCGTGGGTCAGGGCCACGAACCCGAGCAGGAGGACCGTGGCGATGTCGAACCGAAACGAGACGAACAGCAGCGGGGGGATGTAGGCGATGCCGGCCTTCGCCGCGACGAACGTCCCGCCGAACAGCAGGGCCGTCGCGACGAACAGCAGGGGAACCCGGTGGCGTGTCACCCCTACCGCTTCCTCCGATCGAACACGATGGATCCGTTCATGCCGTCGAAACGGCGTTGCGGGTGAAATACCTGTGCAGAAACGCCGACAGCGTCTGATCGGTTTTCACCGCTCGATGCGTATTCACGGCGTGAATCGACCGCGACGAGGTCCCGACGTCCGGCGAACACACGGTCGATATCGAACGGCGAAGCCGGTTCGGGGCGGTCCAGTCGAACGTCGCGCCAGAGGATTTAGGCCACCCGAAAAACCGAAACGGCTTTACCCCTTTAGGGTTGCCTAAAACCATGAGCGCGTTCGTACCCGGATGGTCGGTCCCGTCGGGTTCGAGGGAAGCGACCGGCTGTCCGGCAGCACAGGTCGAATCGAGTGAGGGGACGACCCGTTCATGAGTTCCCACCCGACGCTCCGCGATATCCGTGCACGGCTCGTCTCGCTCGCCAGTGAGGACGGTCGCTACGTCGTCGTCTGCGGGCGCACGGACGCGCGTCCGGTGCCGGTCTCGGGGCTCCGGTTCGCCGACCGCGCGACCGCGGCGAGCGGGGTTCGAGTGGCCGAGGCCTACCGCGCCCACCTCCGGCGGTACGACCCCCGGCTCCCAGTCCACGAGTTCGTCGTCCAGGAGACCGTCGCGACCGACCCGCGAGGCCAGCGCCGGCGGGTGCCCGTGCCGGTCGGCTGCGAGCCCGCTCCAGGGAGTGACCACGAAACGGCCGGCAGAGCGGGTGGCGACCGATGACCGTCGAGACGTACGTCGAACGCGCGCGGAACCGGGTGGACGACGAACGAGACGCCACCGAGAACAAGCAAGCGGCCTACCGCCGGTTCGTCGCGAGCGTGGAGGAGACGCCGACCGACTCGCCGGTCGGCCCCGGCGGCGGCCCGACCGCGATCGGGTCGGTGACGGCGGCGAGTTCGACGGGGTCGAGCGGCTGCGACCGGGTGCGCGAGCGGTTCGCCGACACCGTGGCCGGCCACCGAACCCTCGATTCGGACCCCGCCGACGGGCTCCTCGAAACCGTCGCCGCCGAACTTTCGGAGGGCGTCGCGGTCGCGCTCGCGCCCGCGAACGGTGCCGCGAGCCTCACCGACGGACTGAAACGGCGCGTGGTCTCGGAGGCGACCACCCGCCAGCACGAACTCCGCGTGATGGCGCGCGCCCTCGAAACCGAAGCCGAATCGCTGGCGGCGGCGGACGAGGCGCTCGGCGACGTCATCGAGTGGCTCGTCGCGACGAACGAGACGGCGCTCACCGACTGCGAGTTCGACGCGCTGGCCGAGCGGCACGACCGGCTCGCGACCCACCGCGAGTGTTGCCGGACGGTCGCGCGCGAGCGACAGGCCGTGCTCCGGACCACGACGAGCATCGACGCGACGGTGGGGCTCGCCCAGCGGGAACTCACTGGCGGCCTCTACGAGGGATTCTCGGTGGACCACCCCGTGCTCTCGACGGCCGTCCGGCTCGACGGGCTGTGTACGGAGTGCCAGAACGTCGTTCGCGACCACCTCGTCCGGCGGGTCTGACGACCGGGAGAACGCGCCGGCTTTACGTCCCGACCGTGGGTTCGCAAACGAATGACGGCGCGCGCTTCGGGGTGGTGGTCGCGGCTCGGCGGGTACGACACGCTGGGGCTCGCGGCGGGACTCTGGTTCCTCGCGAAGTTCCTCCGCTACGGGATCTCGGCGCTGTTCCCCCAGTTCCAGACGACCTTCGGGGTCTCGAACGCCACGCTCGGGGCCGCCTTCTCCGCGATGATGGTGCTCTACTCCCTGCTCCAGTTCCCGAGCGGTGCGCTCTCGGATAGGCTGGGAGAGGTTCGGATCATCGCCATCGGGAGCCTCGTGGCCGCGCTCGGGGCGTTCGTGCTCGGGGTCGGCGCTCCGTTCGTGGTCGTGCTCGTCGGGATGGCGCTCGTTGGGCTGGGAACTGGCACCCACAAGACCGTCTCCGTCGAGCTACTCGCGCGGGTCTACCCCGCGCGCGTCGGGCGGTCGCTCGGGATCTTCGACACCGTCGGCGCGCTCGGCGGCGTGGCCGCCCCCGCCGCGGTCGTGCTCGCGACGGGCACCGTGGGCTGGCGGGCCCTGTTCGCCCTCGGCGGGGTCTGTGGCGTCGCGCTCGTCGCGGGCGTCCTCCTCCGGGTGCCGCGCCGCGAGCGAACGGAGTCCGGCGGGGCACGCTCGCTCGCGGTTCGGCCCTACCTCGTGCTCTTTCGCGACCGCCGGCTCGCGGCGTTCGTCGTCGTGACGTTGTGTTTCGGGTTCGCGTACAACGGACTCGTGGCGTTCCTCCCGCTCTACCTCACCCAGCGCGGCCTCACGACCGGCACGGCCTCGTTGCTCTACAGCCTCCTCTTCGCCGTCAGCGTGGTCCAGGTCCTCACCGGCGGCCTCTCGGACCGGCTGGGCCGGCTTCCGCTCGCCGCGGTCGTGCTCGGTGTGGCGACCGCCGGGCTGGTGGGGCTCGTCGGCCTCGGCGGTCTCGTGGGTCTCGGGGCGGCCGTCGTCGTGCTCGGGCTCGGGGGCCACGGCTTCCGGCCGATCCGCGCGGCACACCTCTCGACGACCATCCCCGAGGAGATCGCCGGCGGCGGGTTGGGCCTCGTTCGAACCCTCCTGATGGGCATCGGGGCGGTCGCACCCGCCGTGGTCGGGGTCATCGCCGACGTCTCCGATTTCAGGGTCGCGTTCTCGCTGCTCGCGGTCGCGATGGCCGCCGGCGCAGTCGTCGCAGTCGGGCTCGCCGTCACCGAGTGAGGATACCCCAATGATTCGAGCTGCGACCAAAACTCCACGGAGGTTTATCGGTGAGCGAAAACGATTCGACGGAACCCATCGAACTGAACGGTCATGATTCCAGAGGAGGGCGAGATCCGGTCGTACGAACGGACGTTCACGGAGGAGGATATCGAGCGGTTCGCCGAGCTCTCGGGTGACAGCGGGCGACAGCACGTCGAGCGCGATGCGGAGGGACGGCTCATGGCACAGGGACTGCTCACCGCGACGCTGCCGACCAAGATCGGTGGCGAGATGAACTACATCGCACGAACCCTCGATTTCGAGTTCCTCCAGCCGGTCTACGCCGGCGAGACCATCACCTGCGAAACGGAGATGACGCGTGTGTCGGAGGAGTCGGAGCGGACGCTGTTGGCCTCCGAGTTCGTCTGTACGAACGAAGATGGGACGGAAGTTCTCAGAGGCGAATCGGACGGGCTGATCCCGAAATAGGCATGTCATCCCCTTTGACTGGGTGGTGGCCTGTGGAACTTCGCGGTTTCGCGCACAAGCGCAGCATCCGTGGTCGGGGGCTTCGGCGGTGCTGTGCGGTGGCGGTTAGTGGTTGCGGGGGCGGTTAGTGGTTGTACCGCGAGCGAACGGAGTGAGCGAGCGGGCCAAGAAACCCCCGAGCGGAGCGAGGGGGTGACGCAGGCTTTTGATCCACATTTTGCCAGCGAAGGAGCGAAGCGACTGAGCGCAGCAAAAGGTGGGGACTGAATGGGCCGGCGCGAATTCGAATCGCGGTTACGGCCACCCGAAGGCCGAAGGATACCAAGCTACCCCACCGGCCCGCAGTCGGTTTGATGGCCACGACGGTGTTAACCCTTCCGTTCTATCCGGTGGCGGTGAGATAGACCGCCACCACGGCGAGGACGATGCCCGCCCCCTTCTGGAGGGTGAACGACTCGTTGAGGAAGAGGATCGAGAGCAGCGAACTCCCGACGAGAAACATCCCGAAGATCGGGGTGACGACGCTCACCGGTCCCGCGGCGAGCGCGCGGTAGTAGGCCAGGATGCCGACCGCGAGGAAGACCCCCGCGGCGACCATGTAGATCCCGGTTCGGCCCGTGAGGTAGGTGAGGAACTGGTCGCCCTCGTAGAGGCTCACCGCGACCGCCGCGAACAGGAGGATGCCGTTGGCGACCACCGCGACCACGCTGGAGGGCGCGCTCCGGATCGCGAGCGAGGCGAGCGGGGTGAAGATGCTGTAGCCGACGAGCGCGAACAGCGCCCAGCCGAGGTAGTTCATCTCGATATCACGAACTCCGGTCATCTGTGTTCATCCGGTCGTGGATTCGGGTTCGTACCGCCTGAACCCCTCGGTATCGAGCCAGTTGTGCGCTACCGGTATCGCGTGGTTCGCGTGGAGGCGCTCCGGACCGAGGGTCACTCGGGCCGTGGCCCGTGCTTCGAGGAGGTCGGCTTCACGCGCGGTGAAATCCCGATGGTCGGAGAGCACGAACACCGGGTCCGCGGGCGGGTCGACCTCCCCCACGGGATCGCCATCTTCGTGGAGTTCGACGACGGTCCCTTCGACCTCGTCGAGTACGTCCTCGAATCCGAAACGGACTATCGACACCCCCGGCGAACCCTCGGCCGCCATGTGACCGATCGCGCCGTCCCTCGCGTCGAGCGCCCCGCGAACGAGCGCGGCTGTCGAGCGCTCGTCGGGGTTGAGGTTCCGCACCTCGCTCCCGTCGAAGCGCACCGTGAACTCGTCCTGCAATACGAGCCAGACGCGGACGTCCTCGCGGATGCCGTGGGAGAGACACAGCGCCGCGGTCACGCATCGACAGAGCACGTCGAGCCTCCCCGCACCGCCCGCGAGGTCGTCGAGCGAGAAGTCGGGCGAGAGCGGCGCTTCGTGTCCCAGGATAACGAACTGGCGCATCAGCGTACCCAGTTCGAAGCGAAGCGCCCGCTCACCACGTCAGCCCCTCGTAGGTCATCCCTTCCCTGGGGTCGACGATCCGCCGACCGTCGACGACCACCTGGTCGGCCATCGTCTCGAACTCGTCGTCGAGCGCCCCGAACTCGTCCCAGTCGGTGAGCACGAGCGCGCCGTTGGACCCGTCGAGCGCCGCCGCGGCCGACTCGACGTACTCGACGTCGGGGAACTTCTCGGCCATCGCGTCGGCGGCCACCGGGTCGTAGGCCGCGACGTCCGCGCCGCGCTCCAGCAGGCCGTCGATGGCGACCGTCGCACGCGACCCGCGGATGTCGTCGGTACCGGGTTTGAACGCGAGGCCGAGCACCGCGATACGGTTCCCAGCGAGGTCGACGTGCTGGGCGAGTAAGTCGAGCATCCGCCGGGGTTGGTTGTCGTTGACCCCGACGACCGCGTCGAGGAGCTGGGGTTCGTAGTCGACCGACCGGGCCGCCGCCCGGAGCGCGTCGGTGTCCTTCGGGAAACACGACCCGCCCCATCCCACACCGGACCGGAGGAATCTTTCACTGATTCGCTCGTCGAGCCCGATGGCGTCGGCGACCTCGTAGGAGTCGACGTCGAACTCCTTACAGATGTTCCCGAGTTCGTTGATCAGGCTAATCTTCCCCGCGAGGAAGACGTTGTTGGCGTACTTCACCATCGCCGCCTCGCGCTGGCCGGTCTCGACGACCGGCACGCCGTCGTTGGCCTCCACGAGCGGGTTGTAGAGTTCGTGGAGCGCCCCGAACGCTCGCTCGTCTTCAGCGCCGAAGACGAGTTTATCGGGCTGCATGAAGTCCTCGACCGCGGAGCCCTGGCTCTGGAACTCGGGGTTGACCGCGACGCCGAACCCCTCGCCCGCCGTCTTCCCGGAGGCCTCCTCGAGAACGGGTTCGATCTCCGCTTCGATCATGCCCGGGATGACCGTGGATTTGACCACGACGAGGTGGTAGCCGTCCTTCTCGGCGAGCGCCTCGCCCGTGTCCCGCGTCCCGGCCTTGAGCACCGAGAGGTCGATCGAGCCGTCTTCGCGCGAGGGGGTCTGCATCGCGAGGATCGTCACGTCGGTGTCCGTGAGCGCGTCGTGCTCGGTGGTCGCCCGCAACCGGCCGCCGGCGTGGGTCTCGACGAGTTCGGGCAGGCCCGGTTCGTGGATCGGCGTCTCGCCGGCGTTGACAGTGTCGACGATCTCCTGGTCGATGTCGATGGCGACCACGTCGTGTCCGAGGTCCGCGAGACACGCCGCGACGGTCGTTCCCACGTAGCCGCTGCCGACGACGCTGACGTTCATGCCGGGTCGTCGGTGGCTTCCGGCTTGAGGATTCGGGTTCGATCGTTGCGAACCGGGCGAACAGTCATGACGGTTCGGCGTGTGATCGACGGCCATGGTCGACGCAACCATCGACGTCATCGACCGCGGCGTGCTCGAAACCGACCTCAACTACCTCGTCGAGGGCAACACGCTCGGGAGCCACGACGAACCGAACCCCGACACCGACTACGTCGAGATCCCGGTGCCGAACTTCGTGATCGACCACCCGGAGGGCACGATCCTCTGGGACACCGGCTCGCACCACGACGCGGCGAACGGCCACTGGCCCGAAGGACTCGTGCAGGCGTTCTACCCGAAGGACGCCCACGAGCACCGCCTCGACGACGACCTGGAGGACGCAGGTTACTCGATAGACGAAATCGACTGCGTCTTCCAGAGCCACCTCCACCTCGACCACGCAGGCGGGCTCGAGTTCTTCGACGGGACCGACACCCCGATCTTCGTCCACGAGGAGGAGCTGAAGTTCGCCTACTACAGCGCGAAGTCCGACGAGGGGAGCGCCGCGTACGTGCTGGACGACTTCGACCACGACCTCAACTGGGAGGTGATCCACCAGGATAGAGAAACCCACTTCGAGGGGGTCGAGTTCATCCGACTCGCGGGCCACACACCGGGGATGACGGGCACGATGGTCGACCTCGACGATACGACCGTGGTGTTCGCGGGCGACGAGATCTACCAGGCCGTCAACTACGACGACGAGGTGCCGCTCGGGGCGGGACTCCTCTGGAGCCACCGCCACTGGTTCCGGAGCCTCCAGATCCTGAAGGAACTCGAACGGAGGCACGACGCGGAGATCGTCTACGGCCACGACCCCGAGCAGTTCCCGGCGATCGAGGAGGGGTGGGGCCAGTGAGCTACGAGCGCTCGGTGTCGGCCCCCGACCACCGCTTCGAACCCGAGACGGTCTGGAACCTCCAGATGCCGGAGATCCGATTTGGAAGGGGAGCCGTCGAAGAACTCGGCTTCCAGTTCCACGACCTCGGGGTCGAGGACGGCGCACACGGACTCGTGGTCACCGACGAGACTCTCACCGACCTCGGCCACGCCGACCGGGTCCGCGAGCATCTCGTGGATGCGGGCTTCGACGTCGACGTCTACGACGACTGCGAGCGCGAGCCTTCACTGGAAGCGGTCGGCGAGTGTCTCTCGTTCGTCCGCGACGAGAAAGGCGAGGCGGGCTACGACTTCTACGTGGGGTTCGGCGGCGGGAGCTGTCTCGACACCGCGAAGGTCACCCGCGCGGTGATGGAGAACGGCGGCGAACCGCTGGACTACGTCGCCGAACCCACGGGGAAGGGCAAGGCGCTCACCCAATCGAACGTTCCCTTGGTACTGATGCCGACGACTGCCGGGACGGGTGCGGAGACCTCGCCGGTGGCGATCCTCTCGGTCGAGGAGAAGGAAACGAAAGAAGGGATCTCGAGCAATCACGTTCGGGCCGACGCCGCGGTGCTCGACCCGACGTTTACGACCACCCTCCCACCGGATATAACAGCCAAAACCGCGATGGACGCGCTCGGCCACGCCATCGAGGGCTACACCACCCACCAGTTCGACGACCTCCTGCGCGCCGACGACCCCGCCTCGCGACCGACCTACGCCGGCCGGACCCCCATCACCGACCAGTTCTCCGAGGCCGCCATCTCGCTGCTCTCCTCGAACGTCCGGCAGGTGGTGAACAACGGCGACGACATCGAGGCCCGGTCGGCGATGCTCCAGGGGGCGCTGTTCGGCGCGATAGCGGGCCTTACCGCGGGCGCGACGCTGTGTCACGCGATGGCCTACCCGGTCGGCAACCGCTATCACACGTTCCATGGCGAGACCATCGCGGTGCTCACGCCCGCGAGCACGCTGGGCTACAACGCCGCGAGCGACCCCGAGCGGTTCGCGCGCCTCGCCGAGATGCTCGGGGCCGACACGACCGGGATGAGTCAGAGCGAGGCCGCCGAGGAGGCCAAAGCCGAGTATATCCGACTCCAGCAGGACCTCAACGTGCTCCCGAGCGGGCTGAACGAACTCGCGGGGATCACCGAGGACGACCTCGACTGGCTCGCCGAGCAGACCACCAGTACGCAAAAGCGACTCCTCCGGACGAACCCCCGGCCCGTGACCACCGAGGACGTCCACGACATCTTCGCGGACGCGCTCTACAACTGGGAGTAGCTCGGCTCAGGCGGTCTCTTCGGACCCGACGCCCTCCTCGTCTCGGAGGCTCGCCCGGCGCACCTTCCCGGTCTCGGTTTTCGGGAGGTCGTCGACGAACTCGACCTCGCGTGGGTACTCGTAGGCCGCGAGGCGCTCCTTGACGTGGTTCTGGATCTCCGTCGCGAGATCGGGTGAGGCCTCGTGGCCCGCCGTGCAGACCACGAACGCCTTCGGTATCTCGCCGCGTTCGTCGTCCGGGACGCCGACCACCGCCGCGTCCGCGACCGCCGGGTGGCTCGCGAGGCTCTCCTCGACCTCGACGGGGCCGATGCGGTAGCCCGACGAGATGATGACGTCGTCCGTCCGGCTCTCGAAGGCGATGTACCCGTCCGGATCCATCGATCCGAGGTCCTCGGTGAGCAGCCAGCCGTTTTTCACCTTCCGCTCGGTTCGGTCTGGCTTGCGCCAGTACTCCTTGAAACACACCGGATTCCCGTCGTATCGGACCGCTATCTCGCCCAGTTCGCCCGCTTCGACGGTGGGTTCGGCGGTCTCGGGGTCCACGATCGCGACCTCCATCCCCGGCGCGGCCCGGCCCATCGTCCCCTCGCGGAACTCCATCAGCGCGGTGCAGTCGCCGATGGTGAGGTTCGCCTCGGTCTGGCCGTAGCCCTCGTGGACCGCCGCGCCCGCGAAGACGTCCTCGGCCCACTCGACGATCGACTGGCCCAGCGACTCGCCGCCGCTCGCGATCACCCGGAGGTCGTCGACGTCGTATTTCGAAGAGTCGACCTGCATCATCATCCGGAGCGCGGTCGCGGGCGCGAAGAAGTTCGTGACCCCGTACGTCTCGACCAGTTCGAACGCTTTCTCGGCGTCGAACGGTCCGCCGGCGTACGCGAGCACCGGCTTGCCGTAGTAGAGCCCCGGGAATACCACGTCGAACAGCGAGGCGACCCACGCCCACTCCGAGGGCGTCCAGAAGGTGTCGTCCGAATCGAGTTCCATATTGCAGAAGGTAGTGAGAAACAGCGGCAGGTGGCCGAATATCACGCGGTGGGCGTGGCGTACACCCTTCGGCTCGCCGGTCGTCCCGGAGGTGTAGATGACGATGGCGTCCGCCTCGGCATCGGTGTCCACCGTCTCGAAGTCCGACGAACGGCCGTCGATGGCGTCCCAGAAGTCGGTTTCGTCCCCGTCGGGATCCCCATCGACGGTGACGACGGTTTCGAGCGCCGGGCAGTCGTCGCGAACCGCCCGCAACGCGTCGAGATTGGATTCGTCGACGACGCACGCCACCGCGTCGCTGTCGTCGAGGCGGTAGCCGAGGGCGTCGGGGCCGAAGAGGGTGCTCAGCGGGACCGACACCGCGCCGAGTTTCCACGCCGCGACGTGGGCGAAGACGGTTTCCGGTTTCTGCGGTGCGTTCACCCCCACTCGATCGCCGCGTTCGACGCCCCGCTCGGCGAGGTAGTTCGCCAGCCGGTTCGCGGTCTCCTGAAGCTCCGCGAAGGTGTACGAGCGCTCCGCGCCCGCCTCGTTTTCGGCATACAGTGCGACTCGACCCTCGTCGTTCGCCCACCGGTCACAGAGGTAACTCGCGATGTTGGCGCGCTCCGGGACGTCCCACTCGAATCCCTCCCGGAGGTGGTCGTAGTCCTCCCAGTCGTCCTCGTAGAAGTGGTACGCGTCGAGGCGGCTCGCGTCGGCGGTCGTCTCGGTGGTCATTGATACCAACCCTCGGGATTTCACCTTCCATCATTATAAATCATCTCGTAGGGTCGTGGTGATGACGGCAGATTCTTGAGAGGTGGGGGCGCAGACCGACGCATGCAAGCCGTTGTGCTCGCCGCGGGCAAGGGGACTCGCCTCCGGCCGCTCACCGACGACAAGCCGAAGGGGATGGTCGAGGTCGACGGAAAGCCCATCCTCACCCACTGTTTCGAACGCCTCGTCGAGCTCGACGCCAGCGAACTCCTCGTGGTCGTCGGCTACAAGCAGGAGGTCATCATCAGCCACTACGGCGACGAGTTCGAGGGCGTCCCGATCACCTACGCCCACCAGCGCGAGCAGGCGGGGCTGGCCCACGCCCTGCTGACCGTCGAAGAGCACATCGACGACGACTTCATGTTGATCCTCGGCGACAACGTCTTCGAGGCCAACCTCGGGGACGTCGTCGAGCGCCAGCGCGCCGACCGCGCCGACGCCGCCTTCCTCGTCGAGGAGGTCCCGATGGAGGACGCGAGCCGGTACGGCGTCTGTGACGTCACCGAGGACGGCGAGGTCACCGACGTCATCGAGAAACCCGACGACCCGCCGAGCAACCTCGTCCTCACGGGCTTTTACACGTTCACGCCCGCCATCTTCCACGCCTGCCACCTCGTCCAGCCCTCCGCCCGCGGCGAGTACGAACTCTCGGAGGCCGTCGACCTCCTGCTGCGTTCGGGCCGGACCATCGACGCCATCGAGATGGACGGCTGGCGGATCGACGTCGGCTATCCCGAGGACCGCGACGAGGCCGAGCGGCGGCTCCAGAACAAAAGCGAATAATCGAAGCCGACCCCGAAACGCAGCTATTCCTGCCGAAGCCGTTCACGGATGGTGGCTTCGAGCGAGTGCTCGGCCTCCCAGCCGAGCTCCTCACGCGCCCGGGTCGTATCGACCGCGAAGGACTCGACCATCGTCTCGCCCGCCCGCGGGTTCTCGACGAGTTCGATGTCGACCTCGATGCCGCGTTCCTCCCTCGCGACCCGCGCGACGAGTTCGGCGACCTCGTGGACGCTGGGGTCCTCGTCGCTCGCGAGTTCGTACCTCCTCGCGCCCGTCTCGCCCGCGGCGAGCCCCTCGACCATCCGCTCGGCGCTCGCGACGTAGGCGCTCGCGACGTCCTCGACGTGGAGGTAGTTGCGCGACTGGGTGCCGGGTTCGTAGACGGTGAGCGTCTCGCCCGCGAGCGCGCGGTCGAGGAAGAAGTTCGTCACCGTACCCTTCGAGACCCGCCGTCCGTCCACGGTGTGGTCGCCGTAGAGGTTCGACTTCATGAACAGGTGGGCCGGGAACGCGCCCTCGGCCATGGTCTCGATGGTGCGTTCTGAGAGGAGTTTCGTTCGGCCGTACCAGTTGAGCGGGTGTCGCGGATGGTCGACGGTGATCGGGAAGTCCTCGGGGTCGCCGATGACGCCCATGCTGTACGGGAAGACGAGGCCGACCCCGTGTTTCCGGCAGAACCACGCCACGTTCTCGGTCCCCTGGACGTTGACCTCGAAGGCGAGGTCGGGGTTCGTGGCGCAGTCGTCGACGCCGCTGATCGCCGCGAGGTGGAGCACGATGTCGGCCCCGTCGAGCGCGGCCTCCAGCCGGTCGCGGTCCCGGACGTCGACGTGGTCGATCGCGACTCCCTCGACCGCCCGGAGGTCGCCGACGTAGAAGTTGTCGAGCGCCGTCAGCTCCCAGTCGGGGTGGGCCTCGCGGAGGTGCTCGATCACACAGCTCCCGATGTAGCCCCCCGCGCCGGTGATGGCGATCGTGGGGGGCGTCGCGTCGCTCATGCGGCGAACCTCCGGGCGAGTTCGCGAACGCCCTCGCGGAGGGCGTACTCGGGTTCGTAGCCCGTCTCGGCCACCCGGTCGAAGTTGACGTGGTAGGACGGCCCCGGGTGTTCGTCTTCGAGGTAGGTCACGTCCGTGGTGCCGACCTCCTCGCTCACGACCTCGGCGATCTCCCGGACCCGGTAGTTCCCGGCGTTCGTGCCGACGTTGTAGACGGGTTCGGACCAGTCCTCGGGCCGGAGCACGGCGTCGCGGTAGGCCCGCGCGGCGTCGGCGACGTGGATGAACGGCCGCCAGTTCGAGCCGTCGCCATACACCGTGAGGGGCCGGCCGGTGAGCGCCCGGAAGACGAACGTGTTGACCACGAGGTTGAACCGGATACCGGGCGCGTCGCCGTAGACGGTACTCAGTCGGAGGGCGGTCCCCGTCGTCGACGACCCGGCGGTGACCTCCGCCAGGAGCTCCTCGGCGGCGGCCTTGGTCTCGGCGTAGGGGTTGATCGGGTCCGGGCTGGTCGTCTCGTCGATGTCGGTGCTGGTCGCCCGCCCGTAGACGTTACACGACGAGGCGACCACGACCCGCTCGACCCCGACCTTTCGCGCCGCGGTCAGGACGTTCTCGGTGCCGTCGAGGTTGGTCGCGTAGGTCTCCTCGCGCCGGTCGTGGGTGCTGTCCGCACCGGTGATCGCCGCGAGGTGGACGACGCCGTCGACGTCACGGACCGCGCTCTCGACGGCCCCGTACTCCCGAACGTCGCCCTCGCGGAACTCGACCCCGTCGAGAGAGCCCATCAGCGTCCGGGGCGACCCGGTCGAGAGGTCGTCGAGCACCACGACCCGCCCGACCCGGTCGTCGTCGCGAAGCAGGGGCACCAGCGCGCTCCCGATGTAGCCACAGCCGCCGGTGACGAGGAGGTCCATCACGACTCCAGGGCGTCCGGCAGGAACCGGTCCTCGTGGGCTTCGACGACGTCCCGACGCTCGACCATCGCGCCGAGCACGTCCCGCATCCCGGCCTCGAAGTCCACGGCGCTCCCGTCGATCAGGTCGTCGTATCGCTCGTGAGCGATCTCCATCTGGTGGGTCTCGTCCTCCTCGCGTGGGTTCTCGACGTGTTCCACGGTTATGTCGAGGTCGTACTCCGCACCGACGTCGGCGATGGTCTCGGCGATCTCGACGATGGCGATCGCCCGCGTGGTCTGGTTGTAGACCGTATGCGAATCGGGCCGGTCGTCGGGGTCGACGAGCGCGAGCCGTGCGAGCCCCTCGACCGTGTCCTCGAGGCTCACGAACGGTTTTCGCTGCTCGCCCTTGCCGTAGACGGTGAGGGGATAGCCCGCGACCGCCTGGGCCGCGAAGCGGTGGGCGACGACCCCGAAGTAGTAATCGAAGTCCAGTCTGGTAGCGAGCCGGTCGTCGGCCCGCGTCTCCTCGGTGCCCGCGCCGTAGACGATGGCGGTTCGGACGTCGCTGACCGGGATGTCGAACTGTTTGTGGGCCAATCGAAGGTTGGCGGCGTCGTGGGACTTCGAGAGGTGATACCAGCTCCCCGCCATCGCCGGGAACGGCACCTCGTCGCGCTCGCCGTCGTTCTCCATCGTCGCGCCGCCCTCCGGGATCGGGAACTCGGGCGCACCGTAGACCCCCGTGGTGGTGGTCTCGATGAAGTGGGTGTCCGAGAGCCCGGCCTCGTGGAGTCCCCAGAGGAGGTTCCGGGTGGCCTGCATGTTGTTGTGCTGGGTGAAGTTCGCCCGCTCGCCGTCGATCTGGGAGTAGGGCGCGGAGGGCTGGGCGGCGGTGTGGACCACCGCAGTCGGTTCGTGGACCGCCAGCAACTGGTCGACGAACGCTCGGTCCGCGAGGTCGCCCTCGACGAACGAGAGGTTGCGGTAGCCGTGCTCCGCGGCGGCCGCGACCCGCTCCTCGATCGAGGCGATAGTCGTGGTGCTCACCCCGCCGACCGACGCGACCCACTCGCGACGGCCGCCGTTGTCGACACAGATGACGCGCTGATCGGTACGGTCCGCGATCCTGAGGGCGGTCGGCCACCCGACGTAGCCGTCGGCCCCGGTGACGATGATCGACATTGTTACTCGTTATCCGAGTAACTTTCCAGAGCGAGAAAAACGTTCCCCTCACAACGTGGACATGCGTCCCGTTTCACTCGCGGTGGAGTCGACGAGGCCGAGTTGGATGGGAAAAACCGAACGGCTGCTCGAAACCGAACGAACGGATTGGGATGCAATCGCTGCGAACGGGTGAGAACGAGCGCCGACTTACTCGACGGTGACGCTCTTGGCGAGGTTGCGGGGTTTGTCGATCGAGCGGCCGAGGTCGGCGGCGGTGTGGTAGGCGAACAGCTGGAGCTGGACGCTCGCGAGCACCGCGGCGGTCCGCGGATGGGTTTCGGGGACCCGGAGCACGTGGTCGGCGTAGCGCTCGATGTCCGACTGGCCGTCGGTGACGGCGATCACGGGCGCGTCGCGCGCCTCGACCTCCTTGACGTTGCCCACGGTCTTCCTGGCGAACTCGTCGTCGCCGGTGGCGACCGCGATGACGGGGGTGTTGTCGGTGACGAGCGCGAGCGGGCCGTGTTTGAGTTCGCCCGCGGCGAACCCCTCGGCGTGGCGGTAGGTGATCTCCTTGAGCTTCAGCGCGCCTTCGAGCGCCACCGGGTGGTTCAGCCCCCGGCCGATGAAGAAGTAGGCGTCGGCGTCGAGGTACGCCGTCGCGACCTCGGCGGCGACCGAGTCGTCGAGGATCTCCTGAACCGTGCTGGGGAGGTCCCGGAGCGAACCGATGCTCTCGCGGTCGTGGTCGTCGGTGACGGCGAGCGAGAAGAGGTTGAGCGTCACCAGCTGGGAGGCGAACGTCTTCGAGGCCGCGACGCCGATCTCGGGGCCCGCCCGGATGTAGAGCACGTGGTCGCACTCGCGCGCGACGGTCGAGCCCACGACGTTGGTGAGCCCGAGGGTCCGCGCCCCGAGGCGTTTGGCCGCCCGGAGCGCGCTCAGGGTGTCGGCGGTCTCGCCGCTCTGCGTGACGCCGACGACGAGCGCGTCGTCGACCGGCGGCGGCGCGGTGACGTACTCGCTCGCGAGGAACGCCTGGGCCGGGATCCCGGCCTCCTGGAACAGCCGCGCACCGTAGAGCGCGGCGTGATAGGAGGTGCCACAGGCGACGAACTGGACGCTGGTCGGGTTGACGCCGGCGAGCTCGTCGAGCTCGACCTGCCCCCCGAGTTCGTCGACCCGGCCCTGGAGACACTGCCGGAGCGACCGGGGCTGTTCGTGGATCTCCTTCAGCATGAAGTGGTCGTAGCCGCTCTTCCCGGTGTCCTCGGGGTCCCAGTTCACCGTGTTGATGCTCTTCTCGACCGGCTCGCCGTCGAGGGTCGAGACTTCCCAACCGCCCTCGTCGATCCGCGCGAGTTCGCCGTCCTCGAGGTAGATCACGCGGTCGGTGAACGCCCGGAAGGCCGGGACGTCGCTGCCGAGGTAGGTCGCGTCGTCGCCGACGCCGAGCACCAGCGGGGAGTCCTGGCGGGCGCAGTAGACCGCCTCGTGGTCGGCGAACACCGCCGCGATGGCGTAGCTCCCCTCGATCCGCCGGATCGCCGCCCGGAAGGCGTCCTCCTCGGTCGCGCCGTCGGCGAGCGCCGACTCGATGAGGTGGGGCACCACCTCGGTGTCGGTGTCGCTCTCGAACTCGTGGCCCGCGGCCTGGAGTTCGTCCTTGATCGCCTGGTAGTTCTCGATGATGCCGTTGTGGAGCACCGCGACCTGCCCCTCGCAGTCGGCGTGCGGGTGGGCGTTGCGGTCGTTCGGCGGGCCGTGAGTCGACCACCGGGTGTGGCCGATCCCCACCGCCCCTTCGAGGCTGACGCCGTCGAGCGCGGCTTCGAGGTTTTCGAGCTTGCCCGCCCGCTTTTCGATCTCGACGGAGCCGTTGGCGAGCGCGACGCCCGCCGAGTCGTAGCCCCGGTATTCGAGCTTCGAGAGGCCGTGCATCAACACGTCGAGCGTCTCGTCGGGCCGTCCAACACAGCCGATCACGCCACACATCAGCTCATCACCTCCGCGTGGGCGACGACCTCGCCGCGCACCCGGGCCCCCGTGTGGAGGTGTGCACCGGGCCCCACGAGGGTTCCCGGTTCGAAGCCGACCATCCCGCCCGCGGTGACGCGGTCGGCGACCACCGCGCCGAGCTGGCGGTCCTCGAACACCCGCCTGCCGACGCGGACGTCCGCCGGTCCGCCGGGGACGATGCTCCCCGCACCCAGCGTGACGTCCTCACCGACCACGCAGTCCAGCACCGTGCTCCCCGGCCCGATCCGGGTGTCCGAATCTAATACCGTGCGCTCGACCGTGGCGTTCGCCTCGACGGTGACGTTCCGCCCGACGGCGACGTTCGGTCCGACGACCGCACCCGGGCCGACCTCGCAGTCCGGCCCGACGACCACCGGGGCCTGGAGGGTGGCGTCGTCGTGGACCAGCGCCGTCTCGTCGACCCAGACGCCCTGCTCGCGGACGGGCTCGTCGACCCGGCCGCGGGCGAGGATCTCCCGGGTCACGGTGAGGAGGTCCCACGGGTAGGTGGCGTGTGGCGAGAGGCCGTCGACCCGGACCCCCCGGACGTCCTCGCCGTCGTCGATGAGGCGCGCGAGGGTGTCGGTGAGCTGGAGTTCGCCGTCGCGGCGCTCGGTCTCGCCGATGGCGTCGAAGATCGAGGTCCGGAAGGCGTAGACGCCGGCGTTGATCAGGCGGTAGTCGTCGGAGTCGGGCTTCTCGACGAGCTTCTCGATCCGGCCCTCCGAGAGCGCGACCGCACCGTAGCGCCTGGCGTCGCGGTGTTCGAGCACGCCGAGCGTGGCGGCGGCGTCGGGGTAGGTCTCGAACTCCGCCACCACGTCTTGGACCAGGCCGGATTCGATGACCCGGTCGCCGTTCACCAGCAGGAACGGCTCGTCGACGGCCGGCTCGGCGCAGCGCAGGGCGTGACCGCTGCCGAGCTGTTTCTCCTGGGCGACGTACTCGATCGGGACGTCGCGGTAGGTCGGGCCGAAGTGTTCTTGCACCCGGTCGCGCTTGTAACCGATCACGACCGCGAGGTCCTCGACCCCGGCGTCGATCAGTGCATCGAAGACGTACTCGAGGACGGGCCTGTTCGCCGCGGGCAACATGGGCTTCGGGCGGTTGTGCGTCAGCGGGCGCAGCCGGTTGCCCTCGCCGGCCGCGAGAACCACGGCGGTGCGAATGCTCATCGATCCATCAATCCATGCCGATCGGCTTCAACGTTCTGGGCACGTCCGGGCGTGATGGTATCCCGAATGGACGATCGTTGTGGAATCGGCGGTCGAGGAGGCGCATCGACGTTTCGCCACCCGAGATGGCGCTCGACCCGGAGAAGCGACCGGGTGCGGGCGACCCGTCCGGTCGCGCGGCGACGAACAGACCTAACCACGGGCCGTTCGTACCGCGGCGCGATGACCGACGACACCGTCCGCGTCTGGCTGGTCGAGCGCACTTTCGCGGAGGACCTCCCGAACCTCATCGTCTTGACCTACGCGACGCCCGACGGCGAGCGCGACTACCGGAAGGAACGCGCGCTCCAGATGCCCGGCGGCGGGGGTCGCGAGACCACCGCGGCGCTCGACGTCGACCCCGACAATCTCGGGGACGTCTCGGACCCCGAGACGCGCGAGCGCTACGCCACGGAGGCCGCCCGGATGGCCGAGGAGTACGACCCCGACGAAGCGGTCTGAAGGAGAGGGCCGACTCAGTTCGTCAGCGGCATCCCGTAGCTCGTCTCGCGCTCCATCACCACGTTCCAGGTCGCCTCGCACTCACAGGAGACCTGATCGAAGACGGTCGGGTCCTGGCGGAGGTCGAAGTCCTTGATAGCCGTCTGGACGTGGTCGTCGCACTCCCCGCAATTGTGGGGGCCGCGGTCCGAGCCGTGGCCGACGGGGTCGGAGATCACGATGGCGTCGGCGTCGGCGGTCTCGCGGAGGACCTCGGCCACCGACCAGAGCCACGGCGGGCGGTAGCCGCCGTCGTGGTAGAGCTCCTCGACCATCGTGTGACGCTGGACGTTACAGGGGTTCATCGACACGGTATGGGCGTACTCGGCACACCGCTCGACCGAGGAGATCATGTCGGTGACGGCCTCCGATTCGGTGAGGAAGGGCGGTTTCATCAGGAGGTAGGCTTTGATCCCGACGCCCGCGTCCGCGGCGCGCTCGCTCGCCGCGACGAAGTCGTCGAAATCGAAGTACTTGTTGACGCAGTCGTGGCGAACTCTATCCGTGGCGGTTTCGAGGCCCACCGCGACGTCGACCGCGAGCCCCTTTTCGGTGAAGTCGGCGAGGCGCTCGGGTCGGACGAAATCGGGCAGGGATTCGAGCACGATCCGCTCGCGGTCGGCGAACGCCTCGGCGACCGCCTCCCGGGCCGCGGCGGGCACCTCGCGCTCGTCGAGGAAGCTCCCCGAGGTGTAGATCTTGATCAGCGGGCAGGGTTCGTCGGCGTTCTCGCGTTCGTGTTCGAGGCAGGCGTTCAACTGGTCGACGAGCGCTTCGTGCGGGACGGTGCCGCCCTCGACGGATTCGGCGACGTAGCCGCACATCGTACAGCCGCCGGCGCGCGCCCAGCGACAGCCGCCGGTGTTCAGAATGATCGTCAGCGACTGGCGCACGCCGTCGGGCGTGTTGTCCTCGTCGACCCAGACCCGCGTGGGTTCGTGGGGGTCGTAGGTCCGGTCGTTGCGCGCGCGGATCTCGCGCATCGCGGCGTTGTGGGCGTCCATCCCACGTCCGGACTCGTAGACCTCCGGCGATGGCTGGCTCATTGAGTGGGAAAGGAAGTCAGCGCGAAAAGCGGCTTCGGTCCGTACGGCGAACGTTCGAATCGCAGATCAGCAACGAACACTCGCCGTATCATCGAGATGGCGAATAGCTTGACTGAGGTTCTCTATCATCCTCAGGGTGAGCTCGGTTGAGAAACCAGCGGCTTCTGGTCTGTTAGCCTTCCCCAATGGAGTGCAGGCGATGCGAGTGTCATCCCCCCATTCGGAACTCCCGATCGACAGTCAACAACGTCGCCGCGGTCAGCAGAAGAGTAGCAAGCGGAACAACCACCGCTCCGAAGCTGAATAAAGTAGCTACCGAAAGTACAGAGATTACTATAGCGAATCCCCAAACGGCCCACAGCATCTCATTCCATGCTACGTACCCAGCCCCAAACGAGAGTCCGATAAGGACGATCGACCAGATCATGAAAGTTGGTGCATTCTCGGCGGCAAGCGGTGCGCTATCTGAGAAGAGATAGGGAAGCACAGATGTGACTATCAAATAGCTTGCACCCAATAGACCGAAAACCCCAGCAAGGACCCCGATCGCTCTACTGCTAAGACTAAGCCACGAACCCCTGCTCCGTTGTTCGTTGTCGTACGACATAGGCATATCATACGGACGTATGTTCGATTTGGTGATAAGTTTTCTGTGGAGATCAATTCGATGATCGCGTCCAACGGATCCACGGACGGTCTCGATACTGATGCCGTAGAGCAACGTGACGACGACCACGAGCAAGAGGAGAGAAAGCGCCCGCCTCCTCCGGATGAGACCCTCGGGTTTTCCTCGCTATCGAGCGACCAGAACCACGCCAACGACCGCGAACGCGATACCGACGGCTCTCGTTATCGTGATCGCCTCCCCGAGCACGCCCATACTGATGATGGCTGCAACGACGAAGTACATGGCACCGAGCGTCGAGACGACCGTCGTGGAGCCCTGAGCGAACCCCATGTACATCGAGATGAGGCCGATCCCGGTGAACAACCCAGCCACGCCGGCGAGCATCCCTCCCCTCGCAGTCACGGCGAGCGATGCGTCCGAGACGACGACGAACCCGACCGCGAGGAGGCCAGCCGTCAGATACGAGATGGCGGCCGCGGTTCTGGGGTCGATCGATTCCGATGCAGCGTTGCCCACGACGATCCAGATCCCCCACGCCACCATCGTAATCGAGCCGAACAAGACGGCCGAATTCATCTCTGCGAATTCCATCTGTGTGACCCTCGTCTCGCGTCCCTAAGCCACTTCGTCATGCCGCCGCGACTCGGGCACTCACTGAGGAGGGAATCACCGTTCCGTCCACACCCGGCGTTGCAACGCCCGATCGAAGCCAATGGCGAGCGCCACGCCGACGATCGCGCCGAGGACGTCCGCACCCCAGTCGAGCAGGGAGGGGTCGCGACCGACGAAGCCCTGGACGACCTCGATCCCGCCGCCGTAGAGCGACGTGACGACGACCGCGAGCGCGGCCACCCCGACCCAGCGCTGCCCTGGCGCGAGCGCGAACGCCAGCGCGCCACCGAGGCAGAGATACGCGAACGCGTGCGTGTACTTGTCGGCCCCGACGAGGCCGAACGGGCCGAGGGTGGTTTCACCCCCGGGAAGCGGAACGACCGACCCCGCGAGGACGACGACGGCGAGGACGACCACGAGGAGCCAGCGATAGCGGCGGTCCATAGGACACCCGCACTGGGACGCGAGGAGGAACTTTCGGATCCGATCCAGCCCACCTCACTCGACCGCCGCGAGCGTCTCCCGGATCGCGTCGAGATACGACTCGGAGGAGTAGCCGAGCCGCGGGATCCAGATCTCCTGGTAGGAGGGATGGAGGACCGGCACGAGGGTCGTCTCCAGACCGGGGAGCGAAACGGGGTCGAGGACCGAGTCGACGAACCCGTCGAGTTCCCGGTCGTCGGTGGCGAGCAGGCTCGTCGTGGCGTGTTTTCCGGTGGCGACCACCGCTCGAGGGTCGACCTCGTGGATCTCCGCTTCGAGATACGGCCGACAGTTCTCGTGTTCGTCGTCCGTGGGTTCGCGGTTCGAGCCCTCGCCGTCCGAGGGAAAGCACTTCACGGCGTTGGTGTAGTAGCACTCGTCGCCGTAGCCGATCTCGGCCATCAGGTCCCGAATTTTCCGCCCGGAGTGGCGTGCGGTGTAGGCCATCCCGGTCCAGTTGCCGCCCTTCCAGCGGTCGGCTTCGGGGGTGCCCGCGCCGGGTGCCTCGCCCACGACCACGAGTTCGGCATCGAGCGGGCCGTTGCCCCACGAGATGCACTCGCGGGCCTCGACCAGCGTGGGGCACCGCCGGCAGTCGGCGGCGAGCGGGTGCTTCGCGTCGGGGTCGGGATACTCGGCCACGCCGGCCCTACTGCGGGCGGTGATTTGAGTCTGGTCCACGACGGATGGATCTGCACAACCAATCAGTCTTTAGGCCCCGACCGGATAGTCGCGCCATGAGCAGGTTCGAGGACGTCGCGGAGCGGTACGACCCCGACGCGGTCGAGGAGCGGGTGTTCGACTACTGGGACGAAGTCGACGCCTACGAGAAAACCAAGGAGCACCGCGCCGACGCCGAACCCTTCTTCTTCGTCGACGGCCCGCCGTACACCTCCGGGGCGGCCCACATGGGCACGACCTGGAACAAGACCCTGAAGGACGCCTACATCCGCTGGCACCGGATGCGCGGCTACGACGTCACCGATAGACCAGGTTACGACATGCACGGCCTCCCCATCGAGACCCGGGTGGAGGAGAACCTCGGCTTCGAGAACAAGAAGGACATCGAGGAGTTCGGGATGGAGCCCTTCATCGAGGCCTGTAAGGAGTACGCCGACGAGCAGCTAGAGGGCCTCCAGAGCGACTTCAGGTCCTTCGGCGTCTGGATGGACTGGGAGAACCCCTATCGGACGGTGAACCCCGAGTACATGGAGGCGGCGTGGTGGGCGTTCGGCGAGGCCGCGGATCGAGGGCTCGTCGAGCAGGGCAAACGCTCGATCACCCAGTGTCCCCGGTGTGAGACCGCCATCGCGAAGAACGAGGTCGAGTACCACGAGGTCGAGGACCCCTCCATATATGTGAAGTTCCCCCTCGCCGACCGCGAGGGCAGCCTCGTGATCTGGACGACGACCCCGTGGACGATCCCCGCGAACACCTTCGTCGCGGTCGACGAGGACGTCGAGTACCTGAAAGTTCAAGCGGAGAAGAGCGAGGCGCGAAGCGGCGAAGCCGCGGCGCAGGACGGCGAGAGCGAGGTGCTCTACCTCGCCGACGGCGTGGTCGAGGACGTCCTGGAGAAGGGTGGATACGACGACTACGAAGTAGTGGACGAACTGGCCGGCGAGGAGCTGCTCGGCTGGGAGTACGAGCGGCCGCTGGCGGACGTCCTCCCCGAGCGCGACGAGACCGAGGGTGCCTTCGAGGTCTATCACGCCGACTACGTCGAGGTCGACAGGACAGGACTGGTTCACTCCGCACCCGGTCACGGTCAGGAGGACTTCGAGCGCGGTTCGGAACTCGACCTCCCGGTCTTCTGCCCGGTCGGCGGCGACGGGGTCTACCTCGACGGCGCGGGCAAGTACGCCGGCGAGTTCGTTCGCGACGCGAACGAGGCGATCATCGCGGACCTCGACGAACGGGGTGCGCTGCTCGCCGAGGAGACCTACACCCACGACTACGGCCAGTGCTGGCGGTGCGATACGGACATCGTCTTCCTCGCCACCGACCAGTGGTTCGTGACGGTGACGGACGTCAAGGAGGAGATGCTCGCGAACATCGAGGACTCCGAGTGGTACCCCCCGGAGGCCCGCGACGGCCGCTTCCGGGACTTCGTGGAGGGTTCGCCCGACTGGAACGCCTCGCGCCAGCGCTACTGGGGGATCCCGATCCCGATCTGGACCCCGGAGGACTGGGCCGGCGGGATGGACGAAGTGATCGTGGTCGCCACCCGCGAAGAGCTCGCCGAGCGCGTCGATCAGACTGTGGACCCCGAGACGGTGGACCTCCACCGCCCGACCGTCGACGACCTGACCATCACCGAGGACGGGAAGACGTACACCCGCGTGCCCGACGTCTTCGACGTCTGGCTCGACTCGGCGGTGGCCTCGTGGGGCACGCTCGACTACCCCGAAGAGCAGGAGGCGTTCGAGGAGCTCTGGCCGGCCGACCTCATCATGGAGGCCCACGACCAGACCCGTGGCTGGTTCTGGTCACAGCTCGCGATGGGGACCACGGCGCTCGGGGAGGTCCCCTACGAGCAGGTGTTGATGCACGGCTACGCCAACATGCCCGACGGCCGCGGGATGTCGAAGTCGAAGGGGATCACCGTCGACCCCGGCGAGGTCATCGAGAAGTACGGGACGGACCCGATGCGGCTGTTCCTGCTCTCGGTGACCCCGCAGGGCGACGACATGCGCTTCTCGTGGGAGGAGACCGAGACCATGCAGCGCACCCTCAACATCCTCTGGAACGTCTTTCGGTTCCCGCTGCCGTACATGCGTCTCGACGGCTTCGAGCCGAGCGTTGCGCCGGAGGCGCAACGGAGTGGAGGCGGCGAAGCCGCCGAAACGAGTCTCGACGACGTTTCCCTCGAACTAGAGGACGAGTGGGTGCTCTCGCGGCTCCAGACCGTGGAGGCCGAGATGACCGAGGGCTGGGAGGACTTCCGGCAGGACCGGGCGCTCAACGCCCTGCTCGATTTCGTCGTCGAGGACGTCTCGCGCTTTTACGTCCAGAGCGTGCGCGAGCGGATGTGGGAGGAGGCCGACAGCGACTCGAAGCGGGCGGCCTACGCCACCTTCTACGAGGTGCTCTCGGAGGTCGTCGCGTTGCTCGCGCCCTACGCGCCGTTCGTCGCCGAATCCATGTACGGCACACTCACCGGCGACGACGGCTTCGACACCGTCCACATGCGCGACTGGCCCGAACCCGACGAAACCTATCGAAACCCGGACCTCGAACGCGAGGTGGCGGTGGCTCGCGGCGTCGAGGAGGCCGGCTCGGCGGCGCGCCAGCAGGCCGAACGCAAGCTTCGGTGGCCCGTCACCCGCGTCGTCGTCGACACCGAGAGCGGGGCGGTCGCCGACGCGGTGCGCTCGCGCTCGGCGATGGTCGAGGACCGCCTCAACGCCCGCACCGTCGAGATCGTCGGCCCCGACGAGCAGTGGGCCGAACTCCGCTACAGCGCCGAGGCCGACATGTCGGTGCTCGGTCCCGCGTTCGGCGAGCAAGCCGGCGAGGTGATGACCGCGCTCAACGAGGCCCGGATCGAGGAACCCACGCTGGCGGCGCTCGAAGACGCGGTGGCCGACGCGCTCGGCGAGTCGGTCGAGGTCACCGACGAGATGGTCGAGTTCGTGGTCGAACTCCCCGACGACGTGGCGGGCGCGGCGTTCGATGCCGAGGGCGGCGGCACCGTCTACGTCGACACCGCGCTCACCGAGGCGATCGAGAGCGAGGGCTACGCACGCGACGTCATCCGGCGCGTCCAGGAGATGCGCAAGGAGCTCGACCTCGACCTCGAAGCCCGGATCCGACTCGACCTCGATATCGCCGACGACCGGGTCGCCGACCTCGTCCGCGAGCACGAAGCGCTCATCAAGACCGAAGTTCGCGCCGAGGAGCTCGGCGAGGTGGCGGACGGCCACCGGCGCGAGTGGGAGGTCGAGGATACCACCGTGGAGATCGCCATCGAGCCGCTCGTGGAAGCCCAGGCGTAGGCCGCCGTCGCGGGAACCTCGACCGGTTCGTCGAATTTTCGAAAGTTCGGAAAAGCAGCGAGCAGGTTCTCAGGCCGCCTCGGCCGTCCAGTGGTCGTAGGCCCGTGCGGCCGCGATGAAGAGGAAGACGACCCCGAGCATGTCGACGAGCGTGCTGACCAGCGGCGCGAGGAACGAGACGGGGCCGAGCACGCCGACGACCAGCCCGCCGACGAGTTGGAGGACGACGCTCACGAGGACGAGCACGACCACCAGCCCCGCGACCGCGACCGGCGCGTTCGCGAGCACGCCGAAGCTCCGGCGGAACGCCCGTACGACGTTGTCGTCCTCGACCGCGACGAACGCGAACGCGAACAGCGACGCCGCCGCGACCACCACCACCACGACGAAACCGACCGCGAGCCCGACGATTCCGAAGAGGCCCGCGAGCACGAGTCTGATGACGAGGGCGGCGAGGCCGACCACGAACACCCCGAGGAAGTTGAGGAGGCCGAACCCGAGGTTGTGGGTGAGGTGGTGGCGTTCGACGATCCCCCACTGGTCGGCGAAGACCCGAACGAGGAGGAGCGAGAGGTAGAGCAGGACCACGAGCAGGACGAGGCTCGCGACGAGCGGGAGCGGGCTGGCGGTGAGCAGCGGGGGCGAGGCCCCCCCGCCCGCCGCGATGAGCCCGAGGTCGGTCCCGCCGCTCGGAACCAGCGCGACAGCCGTCTCGACGACCACGAGCGCCAGAAGGACGAGCAGCGCGGGGCCGGTCGCCAGCCGTCGGAGCGACTCGCGGAGCACCGTGCCGACGCTAAATGCCATGTCGAATCGAATTCGAGCCGGAATACTGTGTTTTGCGGTTTCGAAACCGGTGGCGCGGACTGGCTCCGTCGAGTGTGGCCGCTCAGTTGGTTTCGAGCGGCGGGAGCATCCCCTCGATGCGCTCGATGTCGACGTCGAGCCAGTCGGGCACCTTGAGCTGGTCGCCGTACTCCGCGGGGTCCTGGTCGATCTCGAAGCCCGGCCCCATCGTCGCGTACTCGAAGACCGAGCCGCCCGGCTCGGTGATGTAGCGCGAGTGGAAGTAGTCGCGGTCCTTGCGCGACGTCGTGATGTAGCCGTTCTCGCGAAGCAGGTCGCTCACCGCGTCCTGCTCCCAGTTGTTCTCCACCTGGAAGGCGACGTGGAGGTAGGTTCCGATCCCCATCACGCCGTCGGGCGCGTTCGGACGGACGAGCACGTCGACTTTGTCGGCACACGGCGCGTCCCCCGGCGCTCGATACCGGATGCGGTCGCCGCGCTGTGGGTGGGTGGCCTCCCCGATCCGATCCCAGCCCATCACTTCGAGGACGTCCATCGTGCCGGCGGGGTCGGCCGAGTGGATGGTCGCGTTGTACATCCCGCGGATGGCGTGCTCGGCGGGTACGTCGTTGCCCTCGGTCCAGGGCTCGATGTCGGACTCGCCCGTCACGAGTTCGTAGGGCAATCCGTCGGGGTCGGCGAACTCGATGGCGGTCTCGCCGAAGCGCTCGTCCATCGTGTAGGCGACGTCGTGGTCCTCGAACCGGCTCTGCCAGTACTCGACCGACCCCTCCGGGATGGTCAGCCCGACCGACCGGAGTTTCCCCTTCCCGACCACGCCCTGCTCCATCGGCATGTTGGTCATCGGAAAGTAGGTCACGATCGAACCGGGCGTGCCCACCTCGTCGCCGTAGTAGAGGTGGTAGATCTTCTCCGGCACGTCGAATCTGACCGTGCGCTTGACGAATCGGAGCCCGAGCACGTTCGTGAAGAAGTCGTAGTTTACCTGTGGGTCGTCACAGAACGCGGTGACGTGGTGGATTCCGTCTATGTTCGGCATGGTGTGGTCCACCATCACATATGCTCGTGTCCTAAATGTAATTTTTGATTGTTCGGTTAGGGGGCGGACAGCCGTCGGCCAACGTGGGCAGCGAGGGCGGAGTTTACACCCGGCGGACGAACTCGCGGAGTTCCTCGTCGAACCGGTCGGGAGCCTCCCGGAACGGCGTGTGGCCGACGTCCGCGTAGAGCGAGGTTCGCGTCTCCGAGGCGAGGGCCGCGTTGACCTCGACCGCCCTCGGGTCGACGATCCGGTCTTCCTCGCCGTGGGTGAACAGGAGTGGAACGTCGAGGGCCGCGACCGTCTCCCGGTGTGAGAGGCTCCGCGAGCGCATCCCGTCGCGGACGAACGGCGGGACGACGACGTTGTAGCCGAGGACGAAGTAGCGCTCGACCGGATCGGGGTCGCCCGCGACGGAGCGTTCGACGAATCGTTCGAGCGTCCGCACGCTCTCCTCGGCGTCTTCCGAGGTGAGGGCGGGGAACAGTTCGAGGTAGGCCGAACCGAGGAGTTCGGTCGCGGCGTCGGTGCCCATCTCGGAGACGATACCGACGAAGTTCACGCCCGCGACGTCGGCGGCTCCGTACGCGCGGAGGTAATCGAGGGCGACGAGACAGCCGTACGACCACGCCACGATGACCACCTCGTCGAGGTCCTCGACGACGGCGCGAACGTCCGCCGCCCAGAGCGACGAGTCGGTGTAGGCGCTCTTCTCGCGAGGGGTCTCCGAGCGGCCGTGACCCCGATTGTCCACCCGAACGAGTCGGAACTCGTCGGCGAGGGGCGACTCGAACTGTTTCGTCCACGACAGCCGGCTCTGGGAGTAGCCGTGGAGGAACAGGACGGCCGGCCCGTCCGACGGACCCGTCTCCTCGACGTAGAGCTCCACGCCATCGCCGCCGCGAACCGTCCGTGATCGCATGACGGTCGAGAGAGGGTACTGACCCATTTGATTCTTCGTGCCGGTCGTCGCCCCGCAGGTCCGGGCGAGCCCGTCGCTGGGGACTGAACGTATAAACACCCGCCGGCTCACTTCCGGACATGGCACCATCGTACCCGACCCAGCGCCCGACGGACGCGACACACCTCCCGGCGGACGAATTCGACCTCCCGACGGCGCTCCTCAACCTGCCGTGGATCGACAGCCACACCCACGCCCAGACCCTCTCCTGGGCGGACCGCGAGCGCTACTCGCTGGCCGGCTGTCGCGCGATGGTGATGGTCGCGTCGGGCTATCACTGGACGCCGTACAAACCCGTGACCGCCGCTGACGTCCGGTTCCTCTGGGACGACGCGATCAACCGCCGGCGGGCGATCGAGCGCGACCACTTCTTCGAGGCCGGGCTCGCGCTCGGGGCGCACACGGGCGTTCGGATCGAGAACCCGGCCGACCTCGTCGGGTCGATGGCCGACTACTGCGGGCTCGACGAGGTCGTCGCCGTCGGCGAGACGGGAGTCACCCCGACACAGCACGTCGAGTCGTGGGAGCTCGACGCCCAGTTCGAGCTCGTGCGGGCCCAGATGGAGCTCGCGGACGAGCACGACCTGCCGGTGATCCTCCACACCCCGAACGCGAGGGATACGGGACCGGACTACCGACCGGGCGTCGGACTGCCGGGATTCGAGCTGAACACCGAACTCGCCCAGGAGCCGGTGCTCACCGGCGAGAACCCCGCGCTCGAAGCCGTCGAGATCGATTTCGACGCCGCGCGCGAGGCGGGGCTCGCGGAGGAGCAGGTCGTCGCCTCCCACGCCGACCCCAACAACGTCGACTACCTGCTCGGCGAGACGGACTGCTATGCGAGCTTCACCGTCGGCTACGAGTGGTTGACCGGCGTCACGGCCGCCGACGTCGCCGAGGCCATCGAGGAGTACGGGCCCGACCGGGTGCTCGTCGAGACGGACTGTGCGAACGTCCTCGACACGGACGTCTTCTCGGTCAAGCGGACGATCCTCGAACTCTACCGCCTCGGGATCGACGTCGACCACATCCGGCAGGTCGTCTTCGAGAACCCCCGGAACGTCTACGGGCTCGCGGACTGAGCCCGCTCGGGAGCCGCCACCACGAGCCTCAGTCGTAGCCGTAGAACCCGCGACCGGTCTTCTTCCCGAGGTCGCCCGCCTCGACCTTGCGCTTCAGGAGGTAGGCGGGCGTATAGCGGTCGCCGAGTTCGTCGTGGAGGGTCCGTGTCGCGTCGAGGCAGATGTCGAGCCCGATGTGGTCGGCGAGTTCGAGCGGACCCATCGGGACGTTGGTGCCGAGTTTCATCCCCCGGTCGATGTCGGCCTTCGTCGCCACGCCCTCGTCGAAGGCTCGGATCCCCTCGTTGATCCACGGCATCAAGATTCGGTTCGAGACGAAGCCGGGCTTGTCGTCGGACTCCCAGGTCTCCTTGCCGAGTTCCTCGGCGAATCCGTGGGCGAGGTCGACCACTGCCTCGTCGGTGTGCTCGCCGACGACCAACTCGACGCCCTTCATCACGGGAACGGGGTTCATGAAGTGCAGCCCAACGACGAGGTCGGGTCGGTCGGTCGCGCTCGCGATGGAGGTCACCGAGAGCGTGCTGGTGTTGGTCGCGAGCACCACGTCCTCGGGCACGACCTCGTCGAGATCCGCGAAGACGTCCTGTTTGATCTCCATGTTCTCGACGGCGGCTTCGACCACGAGGTCGCAGTCGGCGAGCGCGTCGAGGTCGGTGGTGCCCGTGACCCGATCGCGGGCGCTCTCGGATTCTTTTTCCGAGAGTTTCTCGCTCCCGACCAGTCTGTCGAGGCTGCTCTCGATGGCGTCGAGGCCGCGGTCGACGAACTCGTCCTCGATATCGCGCATCACCACGTCGTAACCTGCGGTCGCCGCGACCTGGGCGATGCCGTTGCCCATCGTGCCCGCGCCGACGACGCCCACAGTTGAAATCGAATCGAGCTCTCGCATGGGTCGGGTCGGAACGGTGCGGTCGTAAGCCTGCTGATGCGGTGGCGGACGGGCGGAGGGGGCGGTGGCGGAGATGGCGGACTCAGGCGAGCAGGCGGTCGAACGCCTCGACCATCGCCGCGACGCTCGCGCGCGTGATGTCGGTGTCGCTGGCCGCCACCGACACCGATCGATCGTCGCGCGTCATCTCGATCTCGACCGTGACGACCGCATCGGTCCCGCCAGTGATGGCGTCGACGTGATAGGAATCGAGGGTCGCGTCCCCGCGCGGGCCGAGCGCGCTCCGAACGGCCTTGACCGCCGCGTCGACCGGTCCGCTGCCGGTGCCGCTCGCGGTGCGCTCCTCGCCGTCGACGCGGAGTTTGACGCTCGCCGCGGGGGTGCCGTTGCCGCTGGCCGCGGTGAGGTCTTCGAGCTCGACCCGACGCTCGCGTTCGCGGCCCTGGACCGTCTCGGCGAGCGCGAGCACGTCGGCGTCGGTGACGCGCTTGCCGGTGTCGCCGAGGTCGGTCACTCGGTCCGTGACCTCCGCGAGTTCGTCGTCGGTCACCTCGATCTGGTGTTCGGCGAGAGCGGCCTCGACGCCCGCACGGCCCGCGTGTTTGCCGAGCGCGAGCCGTCGGTCTCGCCCCACCCGTTCGGGTGGGTAGGGCTCGTACATCGCGTCGTCCTTCAGCTGGCCGTCGGTGTGGATCCCCGACTCGTGGGTGAAGGCGTTCTCGCCCACGACGGCTTTGTTCGGCGCGAGCGGGATCCCCGTGAAGTCCGCGACGGTTCGCGCGAGGTCGTAGAGGGCGGTGGTATCGACGGTTTCGACGCCGTAGCCCTCGGCGAGCGCGATGGCGACCTCTTCGAGCGCGACGTTGCCCGCGCGCTCGCCGATCCCGTTGACCGTCGTGTGGACGAGGTCGGCCCCCGCCGCGAGCGAGGCCAGCGCGTTCGTCACCGCGAGGCCCAAATCGTCGTGGGTGTGGGTGCTCGTCGGTCCGAGTTCGGCGAGCGCCGAGACGGCCTCCATCGTTCGCTCGGGGGTCGCATAGCCCACCGTATCGCAGTAGCAGACGCGGTCCGCGCCCGCATCGAGTGCCGCACCCATGAGCTCCGTGAGGAACTCGGTGTCGGCGCGGCTCCCGTCCTCGCCGAGCACCTCGACCCAGAGACCGTGGTCGCGGGCGTACTCGGTGAGTTCGACGGCCGTCTCGACGACACCCCCGCGGGTGGTGCCGACCTTTCGCTCGATGTGGCGCTGGCTCGCGGGCACCACGAGGTTGACCCCGTCGACGCCGCAGTCGAGCGCGAGGTCGATGTCGGAGCGGATGCCCCGGCAGAAGCTCGTGACCCGCGCGTCGGGGTTCGACTGGGCGACCCGCGAGATGGTCTCGCGCTCGCCCGCGCCGGTGCAGGCGCTCCCGGCTTCGATCACCGAGACGCCGCTTGCGTCGAGCTTGCGTGCGATCTCGACCTTCTCGTCGGGCGAGAGCGACACGCCGGGGGCCTGTTCCCCATCGCGAAGCGTCGTATCGAGAAACTGTGCGTCAGTATCGGACAGCGGAGTGGTTTCGGGGGAGCCCCCGAATAAAACGTTCACCGGTCATGATAGCCATTCACACCGCCGCACGGCACCGACTTAAACCGGCGTGTTGTGACAGATGTTGCTGTGGGCGCGGTTCTGTGCCACGGTAGTCGATGACGTGGTCGGATACGAAGTCGACGGTGAAGCGGCGGTACTGCAGTAGTGCGGTACTGGGGTCGGCGCGCGGGAGCACGCGGAGCGTGCGACTCGCGCGAGGGGTGAGCGACTGAGCGAAGCGAAGGAGCGAATCGGCTGGGGAGGCACGTGGCGCGGGGCGGTGGCGGAAGCGGTCTCTCGTTTGAATCGGGATTTGCCAACAGCGAATCAGCTACCCAGAGATCATTGGAAAATCGAGAACCGAGAAGAGCTGAACAACGAGAACCTAATTCGAAAGCCGTTCGACGACGGCCCGCGCGAGCACCTCGAAATCCGCCGTCTCGGGGACCACGTCCACCGGGATCCCCTCGCGCTCGGCGGTCGCGCGGGTCGGCTCGCCGATGGTCCCGACCACGCACTCCTCCAGCCCCGCGACCGCCGCCGCCCGCACCCCGCGTTCGTCGGCCGCCGCGAGGAAGTTCTCGACCGTCAGCGAGGAGGTGAACACCGCACCGTCGAGGTCGCCCGCCGCCGCGAGCGTCGCCGACTCGCCCGCCCCGGGTGGCGTGACGAGTTCGTAGAGGACCGTCTCGTGGACGTACGCGCCGGCGCGTTCGAGGCCGTTCGTGAGCACCGGCGAGCCGTGGTTGCTCCGGGCGACCTCGCAGCGCGCGCCCGCGACCCGGTCTTCGAGCGCCGCCACGAGTCCGACCGAGGAGAACTCCTCGGGAACCAGGTCCACGGGATACCCCGCCGCGCGGAGCGCCGCGGCGGTCGCGTCGCCGATGGCGCACACCGTTCCCGACGGTTCCCACCCCGCCTCGGCCGCGAGCTCGACGCCCGTTTTGCTCGTCACGACAGTGTAGTCGCTGTCCTCGCGCGGGGCGGTCCCCGTGGCCTCGACCGCGAGCATCGGATCCGGCACGGGCTCGACGCCGAGCGAGTCGAGCAGCGAGACCGCCCGCGCGAGGCGGTCGTCGTCGGGGCGAAAGACGGCGACCTTCATGATTAGGCGGACTCGGCGAGCGTCTCGCGCTCGCTCACGACCCCGCCGATCACGGTGATGGCGGGCGGTTCGATGCCGGTCTCCTCGGTGACCTCGACGATAGTCGAGAGCGTGCCGGTGACGACGCGTTGCTCGGGACGGCTCGCACGCTCGACCAGCGCGACTGGAGTCGCTGAATCCATGCCGGCCTCGCGGAGCGCGGCTGTGTAGTCCGGGAGTTTGCCGACGCCCATCAGCACCACGATGGTACCACCGGTAGCGGCGAGCGCGCCCCAGTCCACCGCGGACTCGTCCTTCGTCGGGTCCTCGTGACCAGTCACGAAGGAGACACAGGAGGCGTGGTCGCGGTGGGTGGTGGGGATGCCGGCGAGTTCGGGGCCCGCGAACGCCGAGGAGATCCCGGGCACCACGTCGAAGTCGACCCCGTTCGCGGCGAGGTGGCTCATCTCCTCGCCGCCGCGACCGAAGACGAACGGGTCGCCGCCCTTCAGCCGTACCACCTCGTTCCCATCCTGGGCGAGTTCGACCAGCCGGTCGTTGGTGTACTCCTGGCTCGTTCGTTCGCCGCCCGCACGCTTGCCGACGTCCTCGCGTTTGCCCTCGGGGATGGTCGAGAGGATCTCGGGACCCGGGAGCTTGTCGTGGAGCACCACGTCGGCCTCGTCGATGAGTCTGCGGGCCTTGATCGTGAGGAGTTCCGGGTCGCCGGGGCCGCTCCCGACGAGGTGGACGGTTCCGGTCATGTCGCCCGTTTCGCCTCCTCGTCGGCGTCGCGCGCCCGTTCGATAAGCTCGGCCGCGCCGTCGTCGGCCAGTTCCGCCGCGAGGTCGCGTGCGGCCTCCGGATGGCGCTCGACCGGGAGGTCGCGCGTCGCCGAGACCTCCTCGGTGCCGTCCTCGCTCAGCACTCGCACCGAGGTGTGGACGTAGCCGCCTTCGAGCACCGCGTACGCTCCCATCGGCGCGACGCACCCGCCGCCGAGTTCTTCCAGCACTACCCGCTCGACGGTGGTCTCGACCCTGGTTCGGGGGTGGTCGAGCGCGTCGTTCAGCGTCGTCGCGAACGCGTCGTCGTGCGCCGTCACCGCGATCGCCCCCTGACCGGGGGCCGGGACGAACTGCTCGGGGGGGAGTTCCTCCGTGTGGACGTGGCGGTCGAGACCGATCCGTTCGAGCCCCGCCGCCGCGAGCACGATCGCGTCGAACTCGTCGTCGACCTCGCGTTCGAGCGAGCGCCGTTCGATCTCGGTCAGCCCCTCGAACCACTCCTGTGGGGTTCGTTCGAAGTCCATTTCTTCATCCCCGCCGTCCGCGTCGTCTTCGCTCTCCTCGCCGTCCTCGGCCGCCTCGACCCGTCGTTCGTGCTCGCGCTGGCGATGGGGCGCGAGGAGCTTCTCGATCCGGGTGTCGACGTTGCCGCGGACCCCGAGCACGTCGAGGTCGGGCCGGGCGGCGAGGAGTTCGGCCTTCCGTCGGAGGCTCGCGGTCCCGACGGTGGCTCCCTCGGGAAGCTCGGAGAAAGGGGTTCCGTCGGGCGTGACGAGCAGGTCGCCCGCCGTGGCGCGTTCGGGGATCCCCGCGACCACGAGGTCGTCCATGGCCTCGGTGGGAACGTCCTTCATCGAGTGGACCGCGGCGTCGCAGTCGCCGTCGAGGATCGCCTCGTCGAGCGCGCGGGCGAACGCGCCGGTCTTCCCGAGTCGACGGATCAGGTCGTCGCGGAGCTGGTCGCCGGTCGTCTCGACCTCGACGAGTTCGACCGTGCGGCGGCGGGTTTCGAGTCGGTCCTTGACGGCGGTCGCCTGCCGGAGCGCGAGGTCGGAGCCCCGCGTCGCCAGCCGAACGGTGTCCTCGCGCGTGTTCATACCCCGACTCGGGGGTCGGGGTTCAAACCCCCTTCGAGAGACGCCAGTCACCACCCCACGACGCCCTTCGATGGCCGACTCGACGGATCGGATGCGGGCGAGCGTTTATACCGGATACCGGGGCCACCCACGGTATGTCGAAGCACGCGTTCAGCGACCTCAGGACCGCGGCGTACTGCCCGCGGCAATGCTACTATCGCTGGCAGGAGGACGACCGCGACCCGCCGCCCGAGGTCGAGACGCGTCGCGAGCTCGCCTTCCGATACGAGGAGTTGCTCGATGACGCGGACCTGGCGACCGAGCCGATCGCGGTCACGCCGACCCAGTTCAGAACGAACCTCTCCTGTGCGAAGGCCCGTTTCGACGCCTTCGACGAACTCCGTCACCCCTCGGAGCGTGACGTGTTCCTCGACGGCAAGGAGTCCCGCGGGATCGCCCACAAGGTCCTCGACCTCGATCCGCCGGTACCGTCGCTGGTCTCGGCCGGCAGCCCGCCGGAGAACGGTGTCTGGCATCCACAGACAGTCCACGCCGTCGCGGCGGCGAAAGCCCTCGCGTGGGAGCGCGAAGCCCCTATCGAGCGGGCGTTCGTGGAGTATCCGACCTACGGGGTCGTCCGCGAGGTCCGACTCACGACCCGGCGGAAGGCCGCCTACCGCGCCACGGTTCACGTGCTCGATTCGATCGACGGCCCGCCGCCGCGCCTCACGGACACCGAGAAGTGTGAGTCCTGTGAGTACCGTGGCGACTGCGGCGTGAAGACCCGCTCGCTCCGGTCACTGCTCGGCTTCGGTTAGTCCCGTTCGATCCACGTCGCGATCCGGTCGGCGAGCGCCCCACGACGGTGGATCGTCCCCGCCGAGACGTCGACCACGGTGCTCTCGGTGCCGGGAAGCTCGCCGACGTCGAGCACCGCCCCGCACGCCGTGCGGACGGATCCATCGATCTCGTCGACCGTTCGCGCGCTCCCCGTCCCGCTCCGGTTCGCGCTCGTGGCGGTCAGCGGGCCGGCCTCGCGGAGGAGGTCGCGCGCGACCGGATGGTCCGGGATCCGGATCCCGACGCGGTCCCGACCGGCGGTCAGCGCCTCGGGGACCGCCCCGCCCGCCTCGACCACGACGGTGACGGGGCCGGGCAGGAACGCCTCCATGAATTCGACCTCCCGTTCGGTCGGACGGGTGTACTCGGCCGCGCGCTCGACGCTCGCGACCCCGAACGACACGGGGTCGTCGCGCGGTCGGCCCTTCACCTCGAAGACGCGCTCGACGGCCGTCTCGGAGAGCGCGTCCGCGCCGAGGCCGTAGACCGTCTCGGTCGGATAGACCACCAGATCGCCGTTCTTGGCGCTCTCGGCCGCCCGCGCGATTCGCCGTGCGTCCATCAGAGGTCGTCGATGGCGGCCTCGATCGCGTCGTAGTCGGGGAAGTCGGGCCACTCCGCGGCGACCCAGGCGTACTGGATCGTGCGTTCGCCGTCGACCACGAAGGCCGCGGGGCGTGGCTCCTCGACCCCCGCCATCCCGTCGAGGTCGTTGACGATCCCGTACTCCTCGGCGACGCCGTTCGCCGGGTCGGAGAACAGCCGTGCATCGACGCCGCGCTCTTTGAGGAGTCGCTTGTGCTCGTAGGGCGAGGAGACCGAGAGGCCGACGACGGTGACCGCGTCGGTCCAGCCGCGGTCCCGGACCTCGTTCCAGAGGTAGGTCGCGGGGAACGCGCCGTCCATCGGGTGAAAGAGCAGGAGGAGCGGTCCCTCGGCGGTGAGCTCCGAGAGCGCGACGTCCTCCCAGAACTCCGCGTTGACGAGCGGCCGGGTAAAGTCCGGGGCTTCCTCGCCCGCCTCGGGGTTGTCGGCGGGGTCGAGGTCGACCACGTCGAAGTCGGGCATCAGGCGGCTCCCTCGCCGTAGGTTCCATCGAGGTACTCGACGATGTTCGCGCTCTCGGACATCGTCACGCCCGTGTTCGGGTCGTCGATCGCGGGCACGGTTCGCTTGCCGCTGACGCGCTTGACGACCGTGCGCTCGGAGTGGAGCGGCTCGATGAACCGGGATTCGTACTCGACGTCGAGCTCCTGGAGTCGGCGGACGACGCGCTCGCAGAACGGGCACGCCTGGAGCCGATAGAGGGTGATCGGGTCGGTCGTCTGCGGCTGACTCATGGCTTCGAATTGGAACGAGACCCGCCTAAGCCCTTCGCCTCACCCATGCGAACGTTTAATCCCCGGCCCGGATAACTCGGCGACACTGATGAGTCTCACCCGGTTCGTGCCGTCCGTACCACCCGTTCCGGTCCAGATCGATATCCTCGGGTTCTCCCTCTCGGAGACGACGTTCACGGCGATCGGCGTCGTCGTCATCGTGGTGTTGATCGGGCTGTCGGCCTTCTTCTCGTCGTCCGAGCTCGCGATGTTCTCGCTGGCCTCCCACCGGATGGAGGCCCTGGTCGAGGAGGGCAAACCAGGTGCGGAGACGATGCAGCGGCTCAAATCCGACCCGCATCGCCTCCTGGTGACGATCCTGGTCGGCAACAACCTCGTCAACATCGCGATGACCTCGATCTCGACGGGGCTGCTCGCGATCTACCTCTCGCAGGGGGCGGCGGTCGCGGTCTCGACGTTCGGCATCACCGCGCTCGTCCTGCTCTTCGGCGAGAGCACGCCGAAGTCCTACGCAGTCGAGAATCCCGAATCGTGGGCGCTCACGGTCTCGCGCCCGCTGTTGTACGCCCAGTACGTCCTCCTCCCGCTGGTGATACTGTTCGATTACCTCACCCGTCAGGTCAATCGCGTCACCGGCGGCGGGACGGCGATCGAGACCTCGTACGTGACCCGTGACGAGATCCAGGGCATGATCGAGACCGGCGGCCGCGAGGGCGTGATCAAGGAGGACGAACGCGAGATGCTCCAGCGGATCTTCCGGTTCAACAACACCATCGCGAAGGAGGTGATGACGCCCCGGCTCGACGTCACCGCGGTGGACGCCGATTCCACCGTGGACGAGGCGATCGAGACGTGTATCCACAGCGGTCACGCCCGTATCCTGGTCTACGAGGGTGACCTCGACAACGCCATCGGTACCGTGAACATCCGCGACCTCGTCCGGGAGGACAACTACGGCGAGTCGCGCGACCTCGGACTCCGGGACATGATCGAGCCGACGCTCCACGTTCCCGAGTCCAAGAACGTCGACGAACTCCTGCGCGAGATGCGCGCCGACCGCCTCCGGATCGCGATCGTGATCGACGAGTTCGGCACCACCGAGGGGATCGTCTCGGTCGAGGACATGATCGAGGAGATCGTAGGCGAGATCCTGGAGGGCGGCGAACGCGAACCCGTCGAGGTCATCGACGACGACACGGTGTTGGTGGCCGGCGAGGTCAACATCGAGGACGTCAACGACGCCCTCGGGATCGAACTCCCCGAGGGCGAGGAGTTCGAGACGATCGCGGGCTTCATCTTCAACCGGGCGGGCCGGCTCGTCGAGGAGGGCGAGACCATCGAGTACGAGGAGGTCGAGATAACCGTCGAGTCGGTCGAGAACACCCGTATCACCACCGCGCGGGTCCACCGACTACCCGACTCGGAGATGGACGGGACGGACGCCAACCAGGTCGAGGCCGACGTCGGCGAGGATTAGTTGGTGGTGAAGTCGGTGTCCCGCTCACGTTCGGGTTCTGGTTCGGGGGCCTCGATACCCTCGGCGGCCTCGGCCATCTCGGTCCGTTTCTCGGTGGTGACGTGCCAGCGGTCGACCCGGTCCTCGTACTCCGCGAGGCGCTCCGAGACCTCGTCCTTGAGTTCGTCGTCGTTGACGTTGACCTCGAAGACGTAGCCCGCGTACTCGCCGTCGCGCGCGCCGTCGGTGCGCTGGAGGTTCGCGCTCACGAGTTCGTTGTCGAAGTAGTAGGGGGCGACCTGTGTCATCACGTTGCGATAGACCGTGTCCTCGACGGCCCGGACGGCCTTCCGGCCCACCGAATCCGCCGCCCGTGCGACGTACTCGACCGAATCGGCGACCGACTCGGCGACCTCGTCCGGTTCGTCGATGTGGTCGGCGGACGCCGAGAGCATCTCGCCGGCGCTCCGAAGGTCGTCGTTCGGGTCCTTGCCGGCGCGCTCGCCCGCACCCTCGTCGATGCTCGCCTGCTCGGCGGTCTTCTGGTTGACGTCCTCGTCGAGGCGCTCGTGGTTCTTCGGTCGCCACTCGTCCCACTCCGTGAAGGCCTCGCCGTCGCCGGCACCGAACTCCACGAGCGCGTTCGTGATCCGCTCGCCGTGCTCGACGATGTCGTGCCATCCACCCCGCTCCTTGAATCCCGAGATACTCTCTTCCATCTACAGTCCGTGAGGGGCCCGCGGCTCGACTGCTGGCCGCGAGGCCGGCGCGTGTTCGTCCCGTCCCTGCCTCGCCCCGGCGGGGGTCGCCGTGCGACGCGTTCGGTTCATCGGCGGGCCGTAGGTCAAGCCACCGTTTAAACGTTCCCGTGGCGGTCGCCGGCTACAGAAGACCGAGGCCGTCGACGACCGTATAGAGCAGGTCGCCGTAGACGAGCGCGAGACAGAGCCCCGCGAACAGCGCGACGAGGAAGGGGATCCCCGGCGACACCCAGAGGCGCTCGCGAGCGACGATCGCATCGAGCGCCCCCCGGAGGCCGGTCGGCGTGGTTCCGTAGGCGTCGCCGTCGAGGCCGTCGAGGAACGCCGCCGCCCCCCACTGGTCGGCACGGGTGGCCGTCCGCCCGCCGTCCGTGACCGGTCCGACGGCACCGTCGCCGGGCGGGTGTGGCTCGGCGGGGAGGCTCGCGGGGTCGCGGGCGCGGTCGGGTGTGGCCCGGAGGTCCCGGAGGCGCTCGCCGCGCCACGCGAGGTACATTCGGAGGGCGTCGAGGTCGAGACCGGCATCGAGCCCGTTGGGGCGGGCGAGCAGCCGGCCGTGGGTCGTGGGAAGCGCACGCCAATCGACGGGACGGCCGACGAACCCCGCGAGCGAGAGCCGACCCGCGAGCGCGTTTCGGACGAACAGGAAGAGGGGGACGAAACCGGCGAGCAACACCGCGTCGGTGAGTATCGAGAGCGGGAAGGCCCCGCTGACCGGCGAGAGCGGGAGGGTCGTCGCGCCGACGAGATAGGCAGGCGGGAGGGGAAAGAGCACGCAGACCGCGGCGAGCGCCTTCGCGTCCGCGCCGCCGAACGCGCCGAGCCACCAGAACGCGAAGCCGAGCGGCGCGACCACGCCGACGCCGACCGCCACCTGGAGGGCGAACAACCCGGGGGCGGCGGTGTCCCAGGCGTCCCACGCGAGCAGGACGGCACCGAACGCCACCAGGGGGAGCCACGTCCGGTTCGGCACGCGGCGGGTCCGGAGGTCGCGAGCGGCGGCCCACGCGAGCACCGGGAGCGCGAGCAGGCGAAGGAGATCGGTGACCCCGTTCACGGTGAACGGGACGAGCGATAGCACATAGCTCTTACTCTACTCGAACCGGGCGCGGGCACGAGTGGCAGCAGCCGCGCCGTGGCGGGCGCGGTGCGGTCGGCCGTGCTGCGGTGCGGTCGCGGCAGCGGTGGGTGCGGTGCTGCGGTGGGTGCGTCCTGGCGTCTCGGCGAGCGGGAGCGAGGTGCTCGTACCTCGATGCGAACGGTGAACGGAGTGAACCGTGAGCGACAGCGAGCCGGGGCGGCGATTGCGGGGCGGTTCCTGGTGGATGAAGGGCGAGGGCCGAACCCCGGAACACGCTTCGCTCCTTCCGAGCTGCTCGAAAACGCGAAGCGGTTTCGGCATCGCGAAACGCCCTCCACGTTTCGAACGGCTTCGTTCGCCCTCCGCGGTCACGAAGACAGGTTTCACCTCGTCGGGTTCGCTGTGGGCGAACCACTCCTCGGTGAAAAGTGGAGGTCCCCCAAGTGGTGGTCGGCCCGAACGCAGCGACCGCGGCGGGTGTGGCCGTGGCGTTCGAGGTGGACCCCGTCGAGGCCGGCGTTCCAGGCCGCGCCGACGTCGTGTGCGCCGTCGCCGACGAGCGCGCCGCGACCCGAAACACCCATCTCGTCGATGGCGAGTTCGACGGGGGCCGGGTCGGGCTTCCAGCCGATCTCGCCCGTACAGCAGACCACGGTGTCGAAGCGGTCGTCGAGGTCGAGATGGGCGAGGACCGGCTCCGTGAGGTAGCGCTGGCAGTGGGTGACGATCCCGACGGGCGAATCGAGGGCGTCGAGAAACGCGCGGGCGTCGTCGTGGAGGTAGGTCGCGGCGGCGCGGGCCGTCGGGTCCTCGAGGTCGTGGAGGGTCTCCCAGAACCGCTCGACGTCCACGTCCCACGACCGGAGCAGGGCGTTTCGCTGGCCGGCGAGGCCGTGCCAGAGCGTCTCGACCTCGTGGTCGGTGAACGGTCGGTCGAGGCGCTCGCCCACGCGGTCGAGCAGCCGGCGGACGTAGTCCGGTTCGACGTCGACGAGCGTGCCGTCGAGGTCGCAGAGCCAGAAGTCGTACCCGGTGGGGTCCATCGAGGTGGCCGGCTACGGCGGTCGAGGATAAATCAGTTGTGTCGCGGTACCAACCACCGGATTCCGACGGCTATCGGACGACCATCGGGCTACGAACGGGGCGTGAGGAGACGAGAAACCGCGGGGCGGTAGGTATATCCGTCGCGATCGCCCACTCACATGTGCATCAGTGATCACGATCATCACAATCACTACCCAGCCCCCCACGGGGCAGTTCACTCACTCATGGAGGACACAGACAAATACCTGATTCACGCGGACGTGACCGCCGAGGGGGTGGTCGAACGGAACGACGTCGTCGGCGCGATCTTCGGACAGACCGAGGGACTCCTCGGCGACGACCTCGACCTGCGGGGGCTCCAACAGTCCTCGAAGGTCGGCCGGATCGACGTCAGTATCAACTCCCAGAACGGCCAGTCGTTCGGCCGTATCACGATCGCGAGCGGGCTCGACAAGGTCGAGACCGCGATCCTCGGTGCGTCGCTCGAAACGATCGAACGCATCGGGCCGTGTCGTTCGACGGTCTCGGTCGAACGGATCGAGGACGTCCGGGCCGCGAAGCGTCGGACGGTGGTCGAGCGGGCGAAGTCGCTGCTCGGCGCGTTCGAGGAGAGTACGATGAGTTCGGCCGAGATCATCGACGCGGTTCGCGAGAGCGCCCGCACCGGCGATATCACGACCTACGAGGGGCTCCCCGCCGGGCCGCGGGTCGCCGAGGGCGATGCGGTCATCGTCGTCGAGGGCCGTGCCGACGTCCTCACCCTGCTCGGCTACGGCGTCAAGAACGCCGTGGCGGTCGAGGGCACCAACGTCCCCGACGCCGTGGCCGAACTCACCGGCCATCGAACGACGACCGCGTTCCTCGACGGCGACCGCGGCGGCGACCTGATCCTGAAGGAGTTGACCCAGGTCGGCGACGTCGACTACGTCGCGGTCGCGCCCGCCGGCAAGAGCGTCGAGGACCTCTCGCGCGAGGAGGCGTTGTCGGCGCTGCGCGAGAAGGTCGCCCACGACCTCGTGGTCGAGGCGGGGAACCCCCGCGAGGCGGTCGCCGCGACCGACGGGAGCGCCCGACCCGCGCCGCCGATGCCCGAGCACGAATCGACCCCCCACCCCGCGGCCGACGAACCGACCGTCGAGCCCGCGCCGCGCGCCGAACCCGCCGAAGCGCCGTCCTCGGAGCCCGAGCCAGCCCCGACCGCCGAACCGGCCGAACCGACCTCGACCGCTGAAACGGACGCGTCGGAGTCGGATCCGGACCCGACTGCGGGCACGGGAGAGAGGAAGGAGGTGGCCGCCGAGACCGACCGGGAATCGGCCGAGAGCGCCGAGGACGAGGGTGGAGACGAATCGGTGGCCGACGAGTCCGACGAACCGACCACGCTCGGCGGCCACGTCGAGCACGTCATCGGCGACGAGACCGGGCTCGCTCGCCTGCTGGACGGCGAGTTCGCGGTGCTCGCGGAGGTCGAGGCGGGCGAGACGTTCGACGCGCTCGCCGAGGGGTCGGCGGTTCCCGCGACCGTCGTCCTCGACGGCGAACTCACCCAACGCGTACTCGACGTGGCGGCCCAGCGCGGGGTCGGGCAGGTCGTCGCCCGCACGACGGGCGAGTTCGTCAAACAGCCCACCGACGTCCGGATCAGGACCGCGGGTCAGCTCTCGGCGGCGTCGTCCGACGCCGAATCGGGTTGACGGACGAGGCGAAGCCCGTCGCCGTCGTCGTAGTAGCCGGGAAGTGATTTTTCGAGCCGAAACCCGTGCCGTTCGTAGAAGCGCCGAGCGCGTTCGTCGTCCGCCCGGACGGTGAGTCGAAACGCGCCCCCGCGGGCGAGGAGGGATTCGAGGAGCGCCGAGCCACGGCCCGCGTTCCGGTGGTCGGGCGCGACCGCGAGTTCCACGAGGTCGGTGGGACGACGACCGACCGCGAGCGCGTAGCCCGTCGGCTCCCGGCCGGCGACGAGCACGGTGGCCGCACCGCGGAGCCCGGCATCGAGGAGCGAGGGTTGGGGTGAGTCGAGCGACGCCGCCTGAATGGCGCGGAGCGCGGGGCGGTCGGCGAGCGTGGCGGGTCGGACGTGGGTCACAGCGGGGCGAGGCCGACGACGACCGCGAGCGCCGCACACACGACCGCGGCGATGAGGGTCGTGAGGAAGTTCACGGCGGTGTTGCCGACGCGGCGCTCGCCGAGGTCGGGGGCGAGTCGACCCACGACGGCGTCGATCCGGTGGTTCTCGACGAGCGCACCGAGGAGGCTGTCGACCAGCGTACCGACGACGCCCGCGGCACAGATGACGAGCGCGCCCGCGGGCGAGGTCCCGAGCGCGAGCACGGCGAGGCCCGCGACCAGCGCCGCGCCGCCGACCCCCGCGAGTCCGCCCTGCCACGTCACGCCGCCGTCGGTGCCAGGGGGAACGGGTTCGAGCGTCGTGACGAGCCGTGGGGTGTCGAACAGCCCGCCGACCTCGCTCGAAAGGGTGTCGGCCATCGCGGCGGCGAGCGAACCCGCGAAGACGTAGAGGAATATCGCGCGCGGCATCGAGAACAGCGGGCTCGCGGCGTAGCCGACGACCGCCGCGAGCGCGACCGCCGCGTTCGCGAGGACGTTGGCGCTCCCGCGCGCGCCGCCGTTGGCCTCGGCCAGACCGCGCTCCTGCTTTCGGTCGTAGCCGAACCGGGTCGAGAGACCGCCGACGCCGAAGAAGGCGATCAGGAGCGCGAACCAGCCGAAGCCGCCGAGCACCACCATCACGAGCGCCGCGAGCACACCCGTCAGCATCCCCGAGACGGAGGCGACCCCGAGCGCGTAGGCCAGCCCGCCGAAGCCCGCCGAGACCACGACCGCGGCGAGGACCTTCGCCGGCGAGGGATCTATCGGGAGCGCGGTGAGAAGCCAGACCGTCAAGCCAGCCGAGAACAGCACCAGCGCGTCGTCGCGCGGGGAGAGCGCCGTCCGAACCAGGGCGGCGACGAGCGCGGCGCTCGCAGCGAGGAAGGCCACGAACGCGGGACGCGAAGCGAGGTCGGGAGTCGCGAGGCCGACGAGAAGTTGGCCGGCGAGCCCCGCGGCGGCCCCGACGACGACGAACGCCGTCGTGGCGAACGCCGCCGAGCGATAGCCCTCGGCCACCGCTTCCGCGAGGTCGCCCGCCGAGAGGACGAGGACGCTCACGAGGAACACCGAGAGCGGGAGGTCGAACAGCGCGACCAACAGGCCGAGCCCGGCGGCGGCGAGCGAGAAGCCAACCAGCCCGTAGAGCGTGTGCTCCTCGTGCTCGCCGGGGCGGGCGAACACCTCGAACACGGGACCGTCGTCGACGACGAACGCCGCGAGCCCCGCGACGACGACGAACGGCGCGGCGCTCGCGGGTCCGAGAGCCGGGGCCGCGAGCGCGAGCGCGCCCACGACCGCGAACCCGCCCGCCCGCCGAACTCTTCGATTCACTGCCCGGTCACTGGCCGTCTTTTCGCCGATGACCACTTAACCCTCCCGAAGGTGAGAGAGCGCCACGCCTCGCGATCGAGTCGATCCGCACGACAGAACGCACGGTGATGATGACACGAACCCACGGAACGGCGCGATGGCTCCGACACAGCCGCCGGCGGTGCGGTCGGCGGTACGGAAGCGGTACGGATGCTGTGGCGCGCGCTCGCGGTCGTGCGCGAGTGAAACGAGCGCCGACCGCGGACACTGTGCGAGGTCCGCGCGAGCAGCGCGAGCGCAGGCTCGTCGGAGCTTCGCTCCGACGGTGGATGAGCACCGCAGCGAGTGCAACGAGCGAGGCGCGCAGTCGGTTGGGGAGGTTCGTGGCTGTCGCGGGGCGGTGCGGTTGCGGTTCTCATTTGCATCGGGTAAGCGGCGGGCGAAGCGGTCCGGACAGGAATGCGGACGGAGCGGTGCGGACAGGAGTTCGGGTGAAGTAGTACGAACAGGAGTTCAGGTGAAGTAGTACGAACAGGAGTTCGGATGGAGCGGTGCGAACAGCAATGCGAACGAAGCAGTACGGACAGGAGCGAAAACCGAGCGACGAGGAGAACGTCTGAGAGTCGACGAGGAACGACAGCCCAGATCCGATACGTCCACCACCGTTTCGAGTCGTATGATTTAGGCCACATCACCACTACACCTCGCTGTGGGACTCTACGACCGGTATCTCGCTGCGCGGGTTCGCCGAAACGACGCGCCGCTCCCCGAGCAGGTGGCGGTCGTCATCACCGAGCGCGACCTGCTGGAGGGCGGCGCGTACCGGACCCTCGAATCCTTCTTCGAGTGGGCGTTCGAGTACGGTGCCGAGCGGGTGCTGGTCTACGTCAGCGTGCTCGACCCCGGTGCGGTGCCGACGATCCGACGGGTGATCGAACGGTGTGAGGCCCCGCGGCCGGTCGCGGTCCGGGGGCCCGACGACGCCGAGCGCGCCGACGGCCCGATCCAGGTCAGCATCGGACTCGGCGGCAAGCACGAGTTCGCGGCGGCGGTCCGGGACGTCGCCACCGAGGTCGAGTCCGGGACGCTCGCGGTCGAGGAGATCGACGGCGACGCCATCGAGGACCGGCTGGTCTTCCCGACCGACCCCGACCTCGTGATCAAGACCGGTGCGGAACGTCTCTCGGATTTCATGATCTGGCAGTCGGTCTACTCCGAACTCTACTTCACCGACGTCAACTGGCGGGACTTCCGCGAGCGCGACTACCTCCGGGCGCTCCGGGACTACCAGAACCGACAGCGCCGCTACGGCAAGTGAATTTCATCGGGATCGTGTGAGGCGGGTTTCGCGCCGACGAGCGACGAGGGGTCAGTCCGAAGCGACCGGGTCGGGGTCGGCGTCGGCGGTCTCGATGCCGTCGAGCGCGCCACGCGGGAGGTACTCGGCCAGCCGCTCGACGATGGCGCGGGCCTCGTCGAGTTCCGCGCCGCCGGCCGCCCGAACCAGCGCGAGCGCGCGCCGCGCGCGGGTCCGCCGCCAGGAGTGTTCGCGCGACTCGTAGGTTCGGATCGCGCGCAAGAAATCCTTCTTCGCGAACGCGGGCCAGTAGGGGGTACAGAAGAAGACCGCGGCCTCGTTGCCGTTGGCGTGCCACGGCAGGAAGTTCGAGGTGCGCTCGTCGCCGCCGGTCCGGATGATGAGGTCGACGTCGCGGGCGGGGCCGTTGGCGAGCCGGTGTTCGACCTCCTCGACGTCGATGTCGCCGGGTGCGAGGTCGCCGGATTCGACCGCCCGGGCGGCGTTGCGCGCCGCCCCGAGGAGTTCGGTGCGACCGCCGTAGGCGAGCGCGATATTGAGGGTGAGTTCGTCGTAGGCTCGCGTCCGCCGCTCGGCGTAGTCGATGGCGTCGCGGAGGGAGTCGGGGAGGCGGCCGGTCTCGCCGATGGCGCGAATCCGGACCTCGGAGTCGTGGACGCGGTCGGCCTCGGCGAATTCGTGGAGTTTCTCCTCGAGCATCCCGAAGAGGTGCTCGCGCTCGCCGGGCGGCCGGTCGAAGTTCTCGGTCGAGAAGGTATAGAGGGTGAGCTCCTCGACGCCGCACTCGGCACACCAATCGAGGACGTCTTCGGTGGTTTCGGCCCCCGCGCGGTGGCCGTCGGCGGCGTCCTTGCCGTGCTCGTCGGCGTAGCGTCGGTTGCCGTCCTGTATCACCGCGACGTGGCTCGGCGCGCCGTCGACCTCGCGTTGCAACAGTCGCTCGTAGGTCCGGTTCAGGAGGGTCCGGGTGCGCGAGGACATCGTTCACGGGGGGAACTCGGGGCGAAGGCATGAATCTTGTGACACGCGTATCGGCGAGCGAAAGTCAGGGCGGACGAACGGGCGTTTCGGGGGAAACGTCGTGTTCCGGAGCACATCGTGCGTCGTCTCAACACACCGGGTGGTGTTTGCGCAACTTTTTATGTACCCGGCACGTCGGAACGAGTGCAATGGCGTCAGGTACGGTTGACTTCTTCAACGACACGGGCGGCTACGGCTTCATCGAAAGCGACGACTCCGAGGAAGATGTGTTCTTCCACATGGAGGACGTCGGCGGCCCGGACTTGGAGGAAGGACAGGAGGTAGAGTTCGACATCGTGCAGGCTGACAAGGGACCGCGGGCGGAGAACCTGGAGCGGCTGTAAACATGGCAGAAGGAACTGTGGACTTCTTCAACGACACGGGCGGCTACGGCTTCATCGAGACCGACGAGGCCGATGAGGACGTGTTCTTCCACATGGAAGACGTCGGCGGCCCGGACCTCGAAGAGGGACAGGAAGTCGAGTTCGACATCGTGCAGGCCGACAAAGGCCCGCGCGCCGAGAACCTCGAACGGCTGTAAACAAACGAACAGCATTTTCGGTGCTCCTCGGTCGCCGGGCGGTGCGGTCGGGACCGAGGAGCGTATCTTTTTCGGGCGCGAGCAACGGGTATGAGCGAACTCATCGACGAGGACCTCTACCGACGGGCGAAGGCGCTGCTCGAACCCGGCGAGATCGAACTCAACGGACTCGTGCTCCACACCGACTTCGACCAGAGCGAGGAGAGCCTGATGCATCGAACGACTGTCGAGGTGGGAGACACCATCGCCACCCACGCCGAGACGGGCGACACCTACGTCTTCTCTGGTACCGACGACCCCGACTACGGCCTGAACCAGCACCAAGGACTCACCCTCGCCGACGACGACTTCGTCTGGGAGTGCCAGCAGCTCCTCCGCGAGGGAACCTACGACGTGGTCTTCTACTACGAGGCGAGCGCCGACCACGAGGCCATCCTCGACGACCTCCGGGATGCGGGCCACGAGGTCACGGGCGTCGAGGGATGAGCGGGGCGCTTATCCGCGACGCGAGCCTCTTCGAACCATGAACGACGCGTCCGCGGAGCTCGACCTCGACGGGTTCGACCGCGCGGTCCTCAACGGCTTTCAGGGCGGGTTTCCGACCGTCGAACGGCCGTTCGAGCCCGCCGCGCGGGCGCTCCGCGAACGCGGCATCGAGGTCTCGGAAAACGACCTCGTCGAGCGGGTCCGACGGCTCGACGAGGCGGGCACCCTCTCGCGCTTCGGCGCGCTGATCGACGCCGAGGCCATCGGCGGCACCGCGACCCTCGTGGCGATGCACGCCGACGAAGACGAATTCGACGCGGTCGCCGAGCAGGTGAACGCCCACCGCGAGGTCGCCCACAACTACGAGCGCGAACACCCCCACCTCAACATGTGGTTCGTGGTTTCGGTGGCCAACGAAGACGAGGTCGAACGAGTGCTCGCCGATATCGCGGACGAGACCGGTGAACAACCCTACAACCTCCCGAAGGAGCACGAGTTCCGGGTCGAGGCGAAGTTCCTGCTCGACGGCCCGATCTCGGATGGCGACCTCGACCTCTCGGGCCTCGGACCCGACGTCGAGCCCAGCAACCGCAACTCGTTGACGCCGGACGAACGCGACCTCGTGGTCGAACTCCAGGGCGGGCTCCCCATCACGGCGACACCCTACCGCGACGTCGCCGACGCGCTCGGGGCGGACGTCGAGTGGGTGGTCGCGACTATCAAGCGGTTCGTCCTCGAAGGCAAGGTCCGGCGGGTCGGCGTGGTGCCGAACCACTACGCGCTGGGCTACACGGAGAACGGGATGACCGTCTGGAACGTGCCCGACGACTTGGTCGCCGAGGTCGGGCCGGCGATCGCCGAGCTCGATTTCGTGACCCACTGCTATCAGCGCCCGCGTCACGAGGGCGTCTGGCCCTACAACTTCTTCGCGATGACCCACGGGCGGAGCGAGGACGAGAGTCAGCACCGGGTCGAACAGGTTCGAGAACGGATGACCGAGTTCTTCGACGTCGACGAGGACGACTGGGACACCCTCTTCTCGACACGCATTCTGAAGAAGACCGGCATCCGGATGGCCGAGCGCGCCGCCGCCAACACCGACGGCGCGACCGCCGAACGATGACCATTCGGCGTGGTTGGCGGCAGAACTGGTATCGTTCCGCGAGCGAGCCAACGGCGAGCGAGCGGTTTTTTTGGCCCAGATTTTTTGCACGAGGGGTGCGCGTCAGCGCACCCGAGTGGAAAAAAGGTGGGTGTGGATGATACCGCTGCTCCACGACTTCACCGATTCGACGGTCCTCGTCTTCGGTGGTGGAACGGTGGGTGCGCGAAAGGCGCGCCGGTTCGCGCGCGAAGCGCGAGTCGTGGTCGTGAGCCCGACGTTCACGGACGCGGAATTCGGCGACGTGGAGCGGGTTCGGGTCGCGCCGACCCCCGACAAGGTCCCCGAGTGGTTCGACCGAACGCGTCCGGCGCTCGCCGTCGCGGCGACGGACGACGAGGACCTCAACGACGCCATCGCGCGGGCGGCGCGCGAGCGCGGTTCGTTGCTGAATCGGGCCGACCGAAGTCGGAGGGGAAACGAGTCGGTCGATGGAGCCACCGGGGGTGAACGAAGCCGCGAGGTAGTCGTGCCCGCGACCGTTCGCGACGACCCGGTCGTGATGGCGGTCGCCACGGGTGGGCGGAGCCCCGCACTGAGCCGGTACCTCCGCGAGCGCTTCGAGACGGAGTTCGCCGGCGCGGGTGCGATGGCCGACCTCACGGCCGATATCCGGGCGGAGCTCCGCGACCGGCTCCCGCCGGAAAAACGGCGGGCGGCGGTCCGGGCGGTGGTCCGCGCCGATCGGGTTTGGAAGGCTTTAGGTAACTCAAGGACCAACGCGAGACAAGAGGCGAACTCAGTGATCTGCGATATGCTCTCGGGAGGTGACGGTCGATGACGGTGGCTACCGGCGTGATCTCGGGCGTGAGTCTCGCCCACGGCACCGCGAGCGTCGAGCAGATCGAGGCGGCGTGCGTGGAGGACGACCACGCCGCCGTCGAGGCGCTGCTGGCGCACGACGGAGTCCGGGAGGCCGTCTGTCTCCAGACCTGCAACCGGTTCGAGGTCTACGTCGTCTCCGACGACCCCGAGCGGGGTCGCGACGTCGTCACCTCGGTGGTCGAGGAGTTCCCCGACGAGGCGGTCGTCGAACTCAGCCACGAGGAGAGCCTGCGCCACCTCATGCGAGTCGCGTGCGGGCTCGAATCGCTCGTGCTCGGCGAGGACCAGATCCTCGGCCAGGTCCGGAACGCCTCCACGGCCGCCCGGTCGATCGGCGGCATCGGGCCGGTCCTCGAAGAGGCGATCGAGAAGGCGATCCACGTCGGCGAGCGCGCCCGCACCGAGACGGAGATCGGCGAGGGCGTGGTCTCGCTCGGCAGCGCCGCCGTGGCGCTCGCGGCCGACGAGCGCTCGCTGGCCGAGGCCACCGGGCTGGTGATCGGCGCGGGCGAGATGGGAACCATCGCCGCCCAGTCGCTCGCTCGGTCGCTCGACCGGCTGCTCGTCGCGAACCGCACCGAGGCGAACGCGGCCCACGTCGCCGACCAGGTCGAGACCGACGCCGCGGCGGTCGCGCTCGACGACCTCCCCGACGCGCTCGCCGTGGCCGACGTGGTGGTTTCGGCGACCGGCAGCCCGAACCTCGTCGTCGATGCGGACGACCTCGACGCCGCGGGTGAGACGCTCTTCATCGACATCGCCCGGCCCCGGGACGCGCCGGCCGCCGCCGCCGACCTCGACAACGTCGACCTCCGCGACCTCGACGCGCTCGAATCCGTGACGAACGAGACCCGCGAGCGCCGTCGCGAGGCCGCCGCCCGAGTAGAGGCCATGATCGACCGGGAGTTCGACCACCTGCTCGCCCACTACAAGCGCGCCCGCGCCGACGAGGTCATCGCGTCGATGTACGAGAACGCCGAGCGGATGAAACACCGTGAGCTCTCGCGCGCGGTCTCGAAGCTCGAAACCGACGGCCTGACCGACGACCAGCGCGCGGTGGTCGAATCGCTCGCCGACACACTGGTGAGTCAGCTCCTCGCCGCCCCGACCAAGAGCCTCCGGGACGCCGCCGAGGCCGACGACTGGACCACGATCAACTCCGCGCTCCGGCTGTTCGACCCCTCCTTCGACGGAGCGAGCATCCCCGAGCCCGACACCACCGAGGTCTCCGCCGAGACCCGCCACGCGCTCGCCACCGCGGTTCGCGAGCACCTCGACGACTAACACCCACCTTTTGCTGCGCTCGTTCGGCGCTTCGCGCCTCACTCGTCCCAAAATCGCTCCGCGATTTTGTGTGCCAATCAGAACTGCGAAGCAGTTCTGATGACGCTGGCAAAATGTGGATCAAAAGCCTCCTCCTTCCCACCGGAAGAGCTTCGCTCTTCCGTGCCCTCGCTCGCCTCCGGCTCGCGAGAACGATAGTCAGTCGTCGGCCCGCTCACTCGGCTTCGCCTCGCTCGCGGTACAATAACATCCCCATCCACAGACCGCACCGCCGACCGCCTCCGTACTGCCTACCGCAACCGCACAGCACCGCCTCCGCCGAAGCCCTCGACCGCTCGCTCCGCTCGCGGTCTCGCCCTTCATCCGCCAGGACCGCGTCCGCTTCGCACCGCCACCGCCCGGCGACCGCGCCGCACCGCGGCCGCCGCCACCGCACCGCGACCGCCGTGCCGCAACGCTTTCGCCGAACCGGAGGCGAGGGATCCGCATGAGCACCATCGACGAGAAGCGCGTCCACGCCGCGAACACGGACCCGGTGGCGCTGTTCGTCGCCACCGACGTTGGCCTCGTGCGCGTCTCCGTCGCGGGCGAACGCGTCGGCGAGATCGGACTCCTCGACCGCCGATCCGCCCGTGACGTAGCGACGACCGGCGAAACCATCGCCGTGGCGACCGACGAGGACGTCCTGGTCGGCGAGGACCTCGACGAGACCGGCTTCGGACCCGCGACGGCGGTCGGCTTTTCGGACGACCTCTTCGCGGCCGCTCCCGACGGCACCGTCGCACGCCGAACCGACGACGAGTGGCTCGACTGCGGCCAACTCGAAGGGATTCGAGCCATCGACGACGACCTGATCGCCGCCGAAGACGGAGTGTATCGCCTCGCCGACGACGAACTCTCCTACTCGGGGCTCGACGACGTTCACGACGTCACGGGGGGGACACCGCGTGCCGCAACCGCCAGTGGACTGTACCGCCTCGGAAACGGCTGGGTCAACGAACTCGACGGCGGCTTCGAGATGGTCGCCGGGGGACCGTCCGGGGTCGCACACGCGGTCACCGAGACGGCGTTCTACGCCTTCGACGGCGAGTGGACCCGGGTCGACGGAGTGGGGAGACGGGTCGTCGACGTCGCCCGCGGGGTCTATGCGGTCTCCGCCGACGGAACCCTCCTGACCGCCACCGACGACGGCTGGCGCGAGCACCCGCTCGGCACGCCCGGCGCGCACGCGGTGGTCGCGCGCCCGGACCGAAAACCCGTTTAGGTGCCCCGCGAAGGGGTGGACATGATCGTCAGCGCCTCCACCTCACAGTCGCTCGCGAGCGCGCTCGCCGCCGAGACGGGCGAACCGCTCGCGGCGACCGCCGTCGAGCGCTTCCCCGACGGCGAGTTTCAGGTCTCGGTCCCCGACTTCGACGCCCAGCGCGCGGTCGTGGTCTGCGCCACCACGACGGCCGACGCCCACCTCGAAGCGCTCCAGTTACAGGACGCGGTCCGCGAGGCGGGCGCGGAGGAGGTCGTCACCGTCATCCCCTATCTCGGCTACGCCCGACAGGACAAGGCGTTCGAACCCGGCCAGCCTGTCTCCGTCCGGGCCATCGCACGGGCGCTGAGCACCGGCACCGACCGGGTCGTCACCGTCACTCCCCACGAGGAGTCCGTCCGCGAGTTCTTCGACGTCCCCTGTACGACCGTCGACGCCGCCGGCGTCCTCGCCGACCCCCTGCCCGACCTCCACGACCCGGTGTTCGTCGCCCCCGACGCGGGCGCGACCGACCTCGCGGCGACGGTCCAAGACGCGTACGGCGAGGGCGCGGTCGACCACTTCGAGAAGACCCGCCACAGCAGCACGGAGGTCGAGCTCGAACCCCACGAGTCGGCGATCGCCGACCGGGACGTGGTGCTCGTCGACGACATCATCGCCACCGGGTCGACGATGGCCGGCGCGGTCGCCCACCTCCAGGAAGGGGGTGTCGGTCGGGTGTTCGTGACCTGCGTCCATCCGGTGCTCGCTGGCACCGCACGACTCCGGCTCGCCCGCGCCGGCGTCGAGGCCGTCTACGGCACCGATACCGTCGAGCGCGCGGAGACGACCGTCAGCGTCGCGCCCGCCCTCGCCGACGCGCTCGATGGCTGACCGGCGCGAGCGCTACTCACTCTAGCGGAATCGACGAAGCGGCCGGTTCGAGGTCGTCGCCGAACGCCGGGCGGTCAGGAGCGTGAGAACGGGAGCTTCTGGTCGAGCGCCCCGGCGACGAGATCGCGGTTCTCGCGGGCGAACTCCCAGAGGAGGGAGGCGTCCTCCCGATGGAGGAGCTTCGCGATCGCGAGGAGCTTCCCGCCGTTCGCGGCCGCGAGGGTGTCGGCGCTGAGCTGGTGGAGGTCGTGGATCAGCCGGTCGTAGCGCTCCGTCGGGGCGTAGTAGAGGAGGTGGGTCATGAACAGACGGAGCTTGACCTTGGGCGCGACGTTGCGGTGCCAGAGGTCGGCGTAGACCTCGATCTCGTCGGCCGAGGTGTCCTTGATCCCCGTGAGACACCGGTCGGCGGTGACCGCCGCCGCCCGTCCGGATTTCATCCCCTTGTGGATCCCCTCCCCCCAGAGCGGGTCGATCGAGGGGACGGTGTCGCCGACGGCCATGAAGTTGTCCGTACAGAGCTGGGCCGGCGGCTGGATATGTGCGGAGCCGCGGTGTTGTTTGCCCTCGATGCGCTCGGCGTCCGCGAACCGCGGGTCGTCGGCCAGCCAGTGTTCGAAGTAGTCGTCGATGCGGGTCGGCGTCGACCCCGAGTGGTACTTCTCGTTCTGGATGTAGCAGATGCCGACCTTCGCGGTGTCCTCGCCGGTGTGGAAGATCCACGAGTAGCCACCGGGGGCGACGTCGTGGTCGAGCCGGAGCATCATCGCGTCGCTGAGGTCGGCGTATCCGGGATGGTCCATCTCGACGCCCTCCATCTCCCACTCGATCCCGATCGCCTGGTACTTCCGTTCGAGCTCGCTCACGCCGAGGTGTTTCGCGATCGGGGCGGCGGGACCGGTCGCGTCCACCACGATGTCAGCGTAGACCTCCTCGTCGCCGTCGTACCGAACCCCGACGACGTCGCCGTCGTCCATCAGGGGTTTCGAGACGCGGGAATCGAAGCGGTAGGTCGCGCCGTACTCGCGACCGTCGCGAACCAGAAACCGCTTGAAGTTCGGGAAATCGAGCACCGCGCCGGGCTGTTGGAGTGTGAAATCGTCGGTCGCCGACTCCAAAACCACGTTCTCGGTGTAGTGCATCACGGCCTCGTCCGGGATACCGAACGAGGACATCATCGAGGGGAACGTGCCGCCGGTCGATTTGTTGCTCTGGACCGGGAACCCGTCTTCGGCTTCGGTTTCGAGAACGAGAACGTCATAGTTTCGCATAGCGAGATCGCGCGCACACTGCGCGCCGGCGGGACCAGCGCCGGCGACAACGACGTCGAATCGATCCGTCATACGGGTAGGTCCGCCGGAATACTATTCAATCTTGCTAGCTGGGCTTCCCAGCGAATCACCCACGTCCGGTCCGTGTCGACCAGCTCGGCCCCGAGGTCGGCGGTACGATGGTGATCCGGGAACGAGTTGCTCCGTGGACGGGTGAGGACTTCCGGGATGCCCTTTGGTCGGATATGGCTGACCCCGTCTATTCACGGGACGATAATTCATTGGTACCAACCATAGGTAATATTGGTTTAATACTTTGGTACGGAACATGGACAGTGGTCCCTTCTGGCACTGACCGAATATGTGGACTACGCTCGCAACCGATTCCGACTCCAGTGCAACCGTTGTTCTCAGTACAACCTCACTGCGTTGATTAGTGGCGTACGAACGAAAATTTTTATTGTCCCACTACAGCGCGATTTCCCATGGGTGCGATATCAGCGGCCCGAGAAGCGACGAGTGCGGTCATCAGGAATCCACTGTTGATGGTGGTAATGCTTTTCGCTGGGATAGCACAGGTCCCGTCACTCGCCGTTCAATTCGCGAACTCCGGGACGATCCTTATCGTCGGAGGTATCATCAGCGTCGTCTTCCTGCTCCTCGTACCGTTTTTCTATGGCGGCGTGATCGGCATGGCAGCCGACGCCCTCAACGGGAAGACCGATCTTCGAAAGTTCCTCCACGAAGGCCGGGACAACTATCTCACGATATTTGGAGCCTATGTGTTGTTCTTCGTCGCGATGGTCGCCTTCGTTATCGTATTGAGTCTCGTCGGCGGGATCGGGGGTTTCGCCGCCGTTTCGTTCGGACAGGCTGGAAGCGGGACTGGAGCCGGGGCAGCCTCGCTGCTGGCAGTCATCGTCGTTCCACTCGTCATGTTCGTTCTGTTCGTGGCGTTCGTCTTCTTCCTCCAGTTCTTCGGCCAGGCGATCGTTCTCGACGACAGAGGCGTCATCGGCGGATTCAAGGGGAGTATCAACGCGGTCCGGGGAAACAAGCTCAGCACACTCGGGTATATGGTCGTCGTGATGCTGTTCTCGATGGTATTTAGCGTCATCGGGGTCCTCATCGGTGCTCTCCCTGCTCTGGTCGGGGCGAACGACCTGCTCGTGGTCGGTGCCGTTCTCGTGGTCGTCCTCGTCGTGGCGACCGGCGTCTTCGGGGCGTTTACCGCCACCTACGGAGTCGCCTTCTACAGGCAGATCAGCGCTCCTATGGAGTGATTGGATACACCCTCGCGACCAGTCCTGCCGAGCCCGATTTGGATTCGACCCTCTCTCAAGTACGATACTAGGTACAAGCCTGCGTCCGAACTACCTGGCGCGAGGATCGCGGGTTACGATCGCCCACCACTTACTCAAACGGATGTCGTGGCCGTCTTTTGTCCGCTTCCAGCGGACGGCACTTCTCGTGGAGGCACCACTCCGACGACGGTCAGTGGAGGTTGGGCGCATCTACGGCGGCCCGTGCCGCCCGGAGCGCGTTCGCTACCCGATGGTCGGGACGAAGACGCACGTCATCCACGCAAGACTCGGGACGCTCTCGGACGTCGTCGAGCAGGACCACCAGCTCGCGATCGTTGCGCCCGGGGTTGTAGCCTCATCACCACCGAGACAGAGTCATGAACGCGCGAATCATCACAGCTACGCCGGGCCCTGAGCGCTGTCTTTCACCTCATTCCCTCGACGACGAATTCACTGTCCCGAGCGAAGACCGCTAATGAGATGGTCACTGCCCGACGCTATTACTTGACTTGCTTAATTCTCGTTAGGGAAGAGCTGGCTGTAGTTGCTGTAGTAGCTGGCAGTGCCGCCTCGCTCTGAGATCTCCTCAACTCCGTTCTCGTAGGTGAGGATGTCAATCTGACCCCCATCGACGACACCGGTGAACGTATTCTCACCGACGAAGCCATCTTCCTCTTCCTCGGCGTCGATCACACCCACGATATCCCCGCCATTGAGTCTGAACTCGTACTCGACACGTTCACCATTGGCGACAATAGTCAGTGCTCTATCCGGTCGCTGTCCGACATGAGCGGCCTTTCCGTCGATGGTGACCCGTGCCTCTCCATCGAGGTCGAACGCTATCAGGTCTCCATCGTACTTGTAGGCATCCTTTCCGGACTGTACCGAACCAGCCGCCCCATACTCGTTCCTCCTGTCGCTCTGGTCGATAGTCGCCCCGTACGCTCTACTTACCAATGGGTACGACTCCGTTGCGAACGAGTACTCGGCGTTCTCTCCGGTCCCCTCGATGACAAGGGTGTGGTCGGGCCGCTGCCCAACTCGAGCGGCCTCACCATCGAGGTCGACGTCGATTGCACCCGACCCTTCGAAGTCGAACGAGTAGAGCGGCCCGGTGAACGTGTAGGCGTCCGTTCCGCCCCCGACTCCCCCGTGGGCACTGTTCCCGACGATCTCGTCGCTACTGTTGATACTCGCGCCATCGGCCGTACTCTTTTCGAGATTACCACCGACGGTAAACGAGTACGACGNGTTCCCGACGATCTCGTCGCTACTGTTGATACTCGCGCCATCGGCCGTACTCTTTTCGAGATTACCACCGACGGTAAACGAGTACGACGTGGAGGGACCAGTCCCCGTGATGACGAGTGTGTGTTCGTCCGGAGCCGCTGTCGCACTTCCGACGGCACCGAGACCCGCTACTCCGACTGCACTTACGGCGAGGAATTTACGTCGCGAGACATCGACCGACCGCGAATCATCCGCATTGCGGAGGGCGCCATTGGATTTCATAACCACTCATACATCTCAGAGTTTTTGTAATAAGCTTTGTGCAGATTTTTGATAGGTAATAAGCTTTCTGTGTATGTGTACGAGAGCGCTCACGCGACCTGCATGAACGCTGACCTTGGAAGCTACTGTTCACTACGCACGCGGGGGTGTAGTGTCGTCACTGAACGCGGAACTTGCGAGAAACTGGAGAGCGTGTAGACGTGGTATTTCTGGCTGGATTACTTGTACCCCAATGCCTGTAATTGCTCGTCGACATCGGGATCACCTGCATCATCCGGTGTAACTGTCGGTTCGTACCCTCCATGGTCATTCGCCACCGTCTCGACCCACGGTACGCGCCGCACTTGGGGAAGAAGACTCCCGATCGGATGCTCATAGACACCCCACTCACCAAACGCCTCGCCGTGGTCCGCTGAGATAGCGACTTGCTCGGCGTCAATATTGTCAAGCAGTAATTCGACGTCGTCTAGAACGTAGCGGAGGTCGTCGAGATATGCGCCCAGCACAGTCTCGCGGTCAACACCGGATCTGAGGGCTTCGAACGGCTCATTCTCATAATCGTAGAGCGGACGGTCCTCGGCAAGGGCCCGTGCGGCGTACGGCCTGTGTGGCTGGCTGTAATGGAGTATCATACGGTCGAAGTCGTGTTCACGGCCGACCGAAATGCCACGGTCAGTCACGAACCGCGGGCCGGTGTACGCACCTGGATGGCCGTATGCATCGTCGTCGCCCGTTGGTTCGTACTGCCAGACATGCTCGACCAAACCGAGTTCGCTCTCGTGTGGAAATTCCCAGTCTCCCCAATCGAAGAAGTAGTTCGCCGGTGCCGACGCCTTGTAGTCACGCACTCCGCCCTGAGCTTCGAGTACAAACTGAGCGTAGCCATTGCATGATAGGTAGGCGGTATCACGCAACTCGTCGGGTGAACGGCGTTGAAATGTCGCCGTAATCCATTCGGCGGAGCTGCCACCACATGATGTGATGGCACCTACATCACCGAGGAAATCATATTCGGGAGCGATAGCTCGGAGCGCGTCGACCCGACACGTATCGAGAAGGATGAGGAGATCCCACTCTTTATCGAAGACGTTAGTGCCGAGATGTCCACGCGAAGACAGCCACGTTCCGACTCGGTTTCCAGCACTCGTAATAAACTCTTGTGGATTTGTAGCAAATCGTCTTGTGCGTCGATTAATGGATTTTATCATAGCCTATTAAAAAAGAGCCTGCAAAATAACGCTTACCACTGCTTTGATCCGCCGCGCCTGTATGTAGGATATGTCCTCACTCTGATTGGCCGTCAATGTTTGATATCAACCCAATCACAGCACCGTTTCTTCGAAAAATTCGCGGTCTTCTGGCTCGATTCCAAGAAGGAGCAGCACGAGAGCGAATGCTGCTGTCCCGACGATCCCACCACCAATCAGTAGCGGAATACCGGACACAGGAGATACATTTCCCCACCCGGTCAGAGCGCCCGCACAGGCGACCCCCGCAACGACTGGCTTCAGGAAATTGAGAGAGTACGGGAACAAACCCTCCGTGTACCAAATCTCCGCGACGTAGACGATGTTCGAGATGATCGAAACCGTGAGTGTAGCTGATGCCGCTCCGATGAGACCGAAGCTCGTGATGAAGAAGTAATTAAGAATTGCATTAACGATTCCTGCCCCCCAACGATTGGTTAGCATGAGGTACTGATGGTCAGTCATCATCAGCGTATAGCCGGTGGGACCAGTTGCGGCATTAGCGAAAAACGAGATGACGAACAACGAGAGAACTGCTGCTCCACTTGAAAAGCCACTGCCGAAGATCGAGAGCAGTTCACTCGAATAGAAGACGAGTCCAACTGCAGCGAGAAGTGAAAATGTGAACGACCAACGGTTGACCTGTGTGAAAAGGGCATCGAGTTCCTCTATATTCCCATTACCATACATCTTGGCGGCGATGGGCGGGTAAATCGTGTTGAGTCCATTCGAAGGAAGGGTAATCAGTTGCGCAAGGATTGTAGATAGATTGTATATTCCAATGGCGCTCCCCGGAAGAAAGAATCCGACCATGAGAATATCCACTCTATTTTGGATTAATCGACCAGTATCGCTCATTGTCAGTGGTATCGAATAGTTGTAGAATCGCTTGAGTGATGGACGGGATCCACTGAGACTCGGTGAGAAATCTGTCATACGGACAAACAACCAGGTTGCAAAGGTGATCGTGAGAAGCGCTGCAATCACCTCTGCAACGACGACGTTGAAGAGCGTAGCACCGAGTGCTATGGCTCCGCTGAGCGTTACTATCCGGAAAGCGTAGCTACTGATTCCATTTGAGATGACTTGGAGCCCTGCCTGTTCCTGACTCCGAAAGACACTCGCAATACAACCTAGTACAGTTGTTATCGGCAGTGTGATCGCGAACAGTTGGAGAACTCGTACTAGACCGGCCTGCTTGTCCGTATAGTCAGCTATCAATGGAGCTGCAAAGTAAAGCGCCACCGCCAAAACAGAGGCTCCAACGATCGACGTGAGGATGGATAATCCTATGACTCTGTTTTGTGCCGTTGAATCATCATCGAGGTCGGGAACGAACCGGATAATTGACTGGTCCGTTCCGAAGTTCGCGATCGTCTCACAAATATTGATCAGCACCTTCCCGAATGAGTAGAGACCGTAGAGCGTTGGACCAAGCCCGGTAGTCAGGAGATACGTCGTGACGAACCCCAAACCCCGCATCGTGAGCATCCCACTCATGTTGGCTCCAGCACCGCGAATGATCGACTGGAGGGGTGAAGATGCCTCAGACTCGGCGTCATCAGACATATGGACTCTGCTTATCCTGCCCTCGTATGAGCGTTTCTTTCCGACGAGACCACATTCATGTGAGACCAAGGAGAACTATATCCAGCAAATCTGACCATCCTTACCAATGATTCGGAGCGATTTGGCCCCATATTGTGCCTATAACTATGAGAGTGTCAACTCCCGACGCCAAGATATTTGAGGACGACGACCGCGACCGCCAGCTCGACGAGTTCGGTGCGAACCACAGCTCGGTCACAGGTCCCTAAACCAGTTTTTCGCGACTGTTGGCACTGGGTGCGGACCTCGCGAGAGAATCGAGAGCGCGGACGCGTGGCTACTGCCGACGTTCATGATCGGAGATCTAATCGTGTCAGGTGAATCTCATACAGGTAGCTATCTACTCTAAGACTGCTTCGTGAATTTGTTCGTAGTTAGCATACACAGCAGGTCCGTTACCAGGATTGGTAGTCCAGCTATGTCTCGACGACATCAATCGACCGTATCCCGTGGATCCGGTAGATCGAGAGTACGGGTGACTCGCCCTATTTCCAGCGCATGTCGAGAAAGGCTCGATCTTCGTCGAACTCGCCTTTGCTCTCGGTCGGTCCGTGGTCCGACTCGTCAGAATCCGAGGGGAGCCCCCGACCGCACTCCATCCACCAGTAGCTATACTCGGAGAGCGCCGCACGGACATCTACGCGACACCCTCAGACGTACCGCTGAGGGCATGTGGTTACCGAATAGAGAGTGCCCGGGGTGGGCTCCGAACCCACGATCTCCGCATATCCCAGGTCCGAGGCGGCGGCCTCGGGGGAAACGCACTGTCAAACCCTATGAGTGCGGCGCTATGTCCAGCTAAGCCACCCGGGCTACTTCGGGGTATTCGACTCCCGGACATTAACCTTCTCATCTGGTCTCCGGCAGTCTTATGCCGAACGATCACACAGTCGTGGCATGGACGTCCCGGGAATCGTCCGCGAGCGCCTCGGGGACGAGCGGCGGATGACCAGCGTGAACATCGGTGGCGAGGACCGGGTCTACGTCACGCCGCCGCGGACGCTCGTCTACCACGCCTCCGGGCTCTTCAGCCGCGAGTCGATCGACGAGTACTCCCACGACGCACGCCGGTTCGACGTCTCGGCCAATCGTCGCGAGGCCACGTTCGCGTTCGAGTACGACGACGGGGTCGAGGCGTTCTCGATCCCGCGCGAGCGCATCGAGACCGTGCTCCCGCCGGTGCTCGCCGGCGTGCTCCGAACCACCGGACACATCGACGACGAGGAATCGGTCGAGGAGAGCTATCGCTTCGGCGAGCGGACGGTCGTCGTCACCGAGGCGCAGGTGCTGACGTCGGTGGGCGAGGCGGTCTGGGACCACGACCACGACAGCTACGCCTACGAGGAGATAACCGACCTCGCGTTCGACGATGGCGACCTCGTCGTCGTGGTCGACGGCCGGTCGCGCCGGATCGAACTCGACGACGACAGCGGGCGCGAAGCCTACGAGACGGTCGAGGCCGCACTCCTCGCCTACCACGGCGTCGGGAGCGTCGACGACATCGGCCGTCGGTCGCCCGAACGCGCTTCGAGCGAGGAATCGCGAGCCACGGGAGGCGTCTCGCCCGCCGAGGACCCGACCCGCGACTCGACGACCGATACGGCCCCGGCGACCGACACCGCGCCGCCGACCGAACCGGACGACCCGAGCCCGGAACCGCTCTTCGGACGCGCCGACGAACCGGCCGAACCCGCCGGACCGACCGAATCGACCGAACCCGCCGAATCGACCGAACCCGACGAAGCGACCGAACCGACGGATCGGCCGTCCGAGGACGTGGACCGGCCACTGGAAGCGGCCGACCAACGGAGTGGGAACGACGACGGGGACGAATCGACCGCGTCGGCGAACGACACCGACTCGGGTATCGTCTCCTCCCCACCGCCGAGTTCGCCCGCACCGGGTGGTCCGACCACCGGTCCGCTGATCCCGGACGCACCCGACTCCGGCACCTCGCGGCCCGAAGCGGGTGACGACCCGGCGAGTGACGGGGAAGCTCCACCGGCTGTCGATCCCGCGACGGAGACCGAGTCAACGGCGGGTAGCGAAACCACAGCAGATACCGAGTCCACAGCGGGTGGCGACCAAGCAACGGATGTCGACTCCACGACGGACGCCGACCCCGCAACGAGCACCGACCCCGCAGTCGATGCCGAGCGACACGGGAGCGACATCGCTGCCGAAGCACCCGACCTCGGGGCCGAACTCGACGCGCTTCGCGAACAGGTCGACCGCCAGAGTCAGCTTCTCGAACGGAATCGGGAGCTCCTCGAACGCCTCGTCGAGACCCAGGAGTCGAAGCGCGTCAGCGACGACCGGTAACTTTCTCGATACACGACGACCCGAAGGGTCCGAGCTCGCCGTTGTCGAACCGGATGAAGTGGCCCGTCGAGATCGACGCCCCGCACCGCCGGCAGGTGAACTCACCCTCCCGAACCACGACGTCGCTGCCGAAACTGACGTACTCGCCCGACCGAACCCGAAGGATCCCGTCCTCGCGGTCGACGACGCCACGCTTTTCGGCCTCGTCGAGGATCGTGCGGGTGGTTCGGGGTTCGGTCGTCACGGTTTCGAGCCGGTCGAGCGCCGTCGCGAGGTCGAGCCGACCGTCCTCGAGGTTCGCGAGGAGTTCGACACCGAGTTCGACCGTGTCGTCGCTCACGCCGGCGTTCGGCGGCGGGTGGGCCTAAGCGTTCCGCGATGGGGAGCGGACCGAAGACCGGGACCCGATCAGCCGATGGAGCCAGCCGCGGGCTCCGGGAGGTCACCGGGCAGGAAGTCGGGGTCGAGTCCCGAGACGCGACAGAGGTCCCAGAACGTCGCGAGGTTGCTCGTCACCGTCGGCACGTCGGCGATCTCGTCGACCGCCGCGAGCGTCGGGTAGTTCGTACAGGAGACGAACAGCGCGTCGACCGCCCCGCCCGACGCTTCGGTCGCGTCGAGCAACGCCGTCGCCTGTTCGAGCGCGTCCTCCGGCGTGAGTCGCCCGATGTCGGTGTTGGGCTCGATCCCGCGTCCGTCGAGCGCCACCACGTCGTAGCCGGCGTCGGTGAGGTAGTCGCGTTCGCGGTCGTTGAGTTCGTCGACGTAGGGCGTCGCCACGGCGATCCGGGTCGCATCCAGGGCGTCGAGCAGGCGCTGGACCGACAGCGCCGTCGCCACGGCGGGCGCGTCGGCGACCTCGGCGAGGTCGGCTTCGAGTTCCGTGTCGAAGCCGTGGCCGTGGAGGAGGCTCCCGGTGGTGCAGGCGTAGGCGACCGCGTCGACCTCCGCGTGGGCGAGCCGCTCCGCAGCCGCGACGGCGTCGGCCGCCATCGCGTCGAGCGCTTCGACTGTGACGTCCACGAGCCCCATCCGTGCGGCGTGGACCGACGCCGCAGCCGGCGTCCACGTGGCGAACTCGGGTTCCACAGTTGTATTCGAGGAGGGGACGACGACCCCGAGTCGCAGTCGGTCTCCGACGACGGTCGGGTCGGGGTGACTCATTCGCTCACCTTCCCGTCGGCACGGTCGCGCTCGCGGGCCGCGGGGTCGCGGTCCGCGGGGTCGCCGTGGCCGCCGCCACCCGGTGTGAGCAGGCTGACGGTCGTGCCGGCATCGACGTCGACGGAGGTCTTCGCGTCGACCGCTTCGCCGTCGATGAGATTGCACCCGAGCGCCCCGTCCTCGCCGCCGGCGAGTCCGGCGGGCGGAACCCGACGACGTTCGGTCAGGAGCGAGACCGTCGCGTCCCTCTCGACCGTGAGGGAGCGTTCGAGGCCGAGGCCACCCCAAAATCGACCGTCGCCGCCGCTGTCGGGGCGAAAGCCGTACCGCTCGACGCGGAGCGGGTAGGCTGTTTCGAGCGCCTCGACGGGTGTGTTGAGCGTGTTCGTCATCCCGACCTGAACGCCGTCCATCCCGTCTTTTCCGGATCGTGCGCCGAACCCGCCCGCGACGGTCTCGTAGTAGGTGAATGAGCCGCTTCGGCTCCCGACGATGAGGTTGTTCATCGTACCCTGGCTCGCGGCGGGAACCCGGTCGGGCACCGCCTCGGCGAACGCCGCGAGCACGACGTCGGTGACCCGCTGGCTGGTCTCGACGTTGCCGCCGACGACCGCCGCGGGCAGGCTCGGGTCGAGCAGCGACCCGTCGGGGATCTCGACCGTCACCGGGTCGTAACAGCCCTGATTCGGCGGTATCTCCGGGTCGGTCACACAGCGCACGACGAAGTAGACGGCGCTCTTGGCGACCGCGACCGGCGCGTTGAGGTTTCCGGGGACCTGCTCGGCGGTCCCCTCGAAGTCGACGGTGAGACGGTCGCCGTCGACGGTGACGGTCGCCTCGATGGGGATCGAGACGTCCTCCGGGTCGGTTCCCGAGCGGTGTTCGAGAACGCCGTCGCCCTCCAGCACGTCGCTCGCGGTGTAGGTGCCGTCCGGCAGCGACTCGATCTCGGTCTCGATCCGGGCGCGCGAGTAGTCGACGACGGCGTCGAAGGCGTCGAGCACGAGGTCGCCGTGGTCGTCGAGGAGGTCCCCCAGGCGCTCCTCGGCCCGGTCGTTGGCCGCGATCTGGGCTCTGAGGTCCGCACGGCGTTCGTCCGGCGTACGGACGTTGGCGAGCACCAGCGCCATCACGTCCTCGTTCACCGTCCCGCGCTCGCGACCCGGCTCGGAACCGTCCGAACCCTCCCCGCCGACGACCAGTCGAACCGGGGGCAACCGGAGCCCCTCCTGGTAGATCTCGCGCGCACCCGCCGGCATACTACCCGGCGTCATCCCGCCGACATCGGCGTGGTGGGCACGCGAGACGGCGTAGCCCAGCACCTCGCCACGCGGTGCGAGCGGCGAGACGAGGGTCACATCCGGAAGGTGGGTGCCGCCGTCGAAGGGGTCGTTGAGGACGAACACGTCGCCCGGTTTCGGGTCGCGGTCGCGGACCGCGTCGACGGCCTCGGGCATCGCGCCGAGATGGACGGGGATGTGTTCGGCCTGGGCGACCATCCGGCCGTCGGCGTCGAAGAGCGCGGTCGAACAGTCCTGGCGCTCCTTGATGTTGGGCGAGTACGACCCGGTGATGAGCACCTGTCCCATCTCCTCGGCGACGCTCTCGAACTGGTTGCGGAGGATCTCGAGGGTGACGGCGTCGATCCCGTGGTCGCCGTCCGTGTCGGAAGTCGAGGGGTCGGGGCTCACTCCGATCCCTCCGTGAGCACCGCGGTGCCGTCGGGGTCGACACGTGCTTCCCAGTTCGGGGGAAGGACGACCGTGCTCTCGTCCTGTTCGAGCACGGCGGGGCCCGCCACCGTCTCGCCCGGCGGCAGGCGTTCGCGGTCGTAGATCTTCGTTCGCCGTGCGCCGTCGGCGAAGTGGGCTTCGCGTTCGTCGACCAGCGCGTCGCCGGGGGCGTCGTAGGCGACGGCCGGGTCGGCGCGTTCGACGGCCGCCTCGACCCGGAGGTTCACGAGGTCCACGGTCTCGTCCATCCGGTAGCCGTAGGTCGTCTCGTGGGCGGCGTGGAACCGACGGGCCACCGCCTCGGGGTCGAACGGCCGGTCGGCGGACACGGTCAGTTCGAAGCTCTGGCCGGCGTATCGGAGGTCGGCGCGGCGGGTGAGGACGGCCGAGGCGGGGTCGCTGCAGTCCTCGCGCACGGCGGCTTCGAGGTCTTCGTAGGCCGTGTCGACTGCCGAAACGTCGGCCGCCGCGAGCGACTCCCGGTGGGTGCGAACGGCGTCGTGTTTCTCGTCGGCCGCGAGCAGGCCGAACGCCGAGAGGACGCCGCAGGCCCGCGGGACGACCACCGTCGAGATGTCGAGGCGGTCGGCGAGCGCCGCGGCGTGCATCGGGCCCGCGCCGCCGAAGGCCACGAGGCCGAAATTTCGGGGATCGTGGCCGCGTTCGAGCGTGACCGCGCGGATGGCCCGGGTCATGGTCGCGTTGGCGACGCGGTAGACCCCGCGGGCGGCGTCGAGCGGGCCATCTAGATCCGCTTCGTCGGCGAGGTCGGCGAGCGCGTCGCGGGCGGCCTCGACGTCGATTTCGAGCTCGCCGCCGAGGGTCGTGCTCGACCCGATGAAGCCGAGGACGACGTTGGCGTCGGTCACGGTGGGGTCGGTCCCACCCTGGCCGTAGCACACGGGACCGGGATCCGCGCCGGCCGACTCGGGGCCGACCCGGAGCGCGCCGCCGGCGTCGACCCAGCCGATGCTCCCGCCCCCCGCGCCGACGGTGGTGACGTCGACCATCGGGGTGCTGACGGGATAGTCGCCGATGACCGCGTCGGTCGTACGCTCGACCTCGCCCTCGCGGACGAGGCTCACGTCGCTCGACGTGCCGCCCATGTCGAAGGTGACGAGCCCGGCGTGGTCGCGGTCGGTCGCGCCGCCGACGCTGGCGCGCGCGCCGACGACCCCGGCAGCGGGGCCGGAGAGACAGGTCCGCACGGCGTGCTCCCTGACCGTCACGGCGTCGGTGATGCCGCCGTTGGCCTGCATCACGGTCGGTTCCGGCACGCCCGCCTCCGCCGCGCGCTCGACCAGCCGGCCGATGTAGGCGTCGATGGCGGGGGTGACGTAGGCGTCGGCGACGGTGGTCGACGTCCGCTCGTACTCGCGGAACTCGGCCAGGACCTCGTGGGAAGTCGAGATGGGGACGTCGAGTTCGGTTTCGAGCACGTCGGCGACGGTCGTTTCGTTGTCGGGGTGGGCGTAGGCGTGGAGGAGACAGACCGCGACCGCCTCCGCATCGCTGTCCTCGATCCGACGGGCGACGTTGCGGACGGAATCCGGGTCGACCTTCCGCTCGATCCCGTCCGTCGTCGCGCGCTCGTCGACCGTAAACCGGCGGCGACGCGGCACCAGCGGGGCGGGTTTCTCGGCGTCGAGGTCGTAGAGCGAGGGTCTGTTCTGCCGACCGATCTCGAGCACGTCGCGGAACCCCTCGGTCGTCACGAGCGCCGTCCGCGCGCCATTCCCTTCGAGCAGCGCGTTGACCGAGACGGTCATCGCGTGGGCGAAGTCGTCGATCCCGTCGGGGTCGACGGCCGCCCGCTCGCAGGCCTTCTCGATGCCGTCCATCACGCCGACGCTCTGGTCGCCCGTGCTCGGGACCTTCGCGGTGACGAGGTCGTCCCCACGGAGGAGCACGACGTCGGTGAACGTCCCGCCGACGTCGACGCCGACGGTGGTTTTCCCACTCACTCAGATCACCCCCACGATCGAGAGCAGGCTGCGGACCCCGAGCCAGACGACGACCAGGGTCACCAGCGCGCCGAGGGCGTTCTGCACGGTCGTGTTGACGTACTCGCCCAGCGTGTCGCGGTCGTTCATCACGAGGATGAGGAAGAGCGCGATGATAGGAAGGAGGATACCGTTCGCGACCTGGGCGAAGAGGATGGCCTCGACGGGGCTGTAATCCAGCGCCGAGAAGACGACGCCGACGCCGAGGATCGCGACCCAGACCGCCCGGAACCGTGTGGACTTGAGGTCGCCCTCCCAGCCGAGCGCGCCGGCGGTGGCGTACGCGCCGGCCAGCGGGGCCGTCGTCGCGCTGGTGAAGCCCGCGGCGAAGAGGCCGATACTGAAGAACACCTGCGCGTAGGTGCCCGCGACGGGTTCGAGCTGTTCGGCCATCCGACCGACGTCGGAGATCTCGGTCCCGACGGGGAAGACCGCCGCGGCGGTCACGAGGATCGAGAGCGTGATCAGCCCGCCGACCACGATCGAGAGGATAGTATCGGTACGGCACTCGGTGAGGTCCTCCGGGCCGCTCCAGCGCTCCTGGACGCTGCTGGCGTGGAGGAAGAGGTTGTAGCTCACGACGGTCGTCCCGATGAGGCCGGTGATGAGGAAGGCCGACCCCTGTGGGACCGAGGGGACGAACCCGGCCGCTATCGCGCCGAGGTCCGGGCCGATGAGGATCGCGTCGATGAGAAAGGAGACCCCCATGACCGCCACGAGCGCGACGAGTGCCCGCTCGATGAGTTCGTATCGACCGGTCCAGAGCAACGCGGCGGCGACGAGCCCCATGAGCGGCCCCCATATCGACGCGCTGACGCCGGTCACGGTTTCGAGCCCGGCTGCACCGCCGAGGATGTTTCCGGTCTCGTAGGCCGCGGTGCCGATGCCGATGGCGCTGACGACGAGCGCGACGCTCGCGTAGCGCAGCGCCGGTGAATCGAAGCGGTTCCGGAGCGCCTCGCCGAGCCCTTCGCGCGAGACCAGTCCCAGCCGGGCGCTCATCTCCTGGAGGACGATGGTGGCGACAACGGAGAAGACGATCGTCCAGATCAGCGCATAGCCGTAGGCCGCGCCCGTCACGCTCGCGGTCGTCACGGTGCCGGGCCCGATGAAGGCCGCCGCGACCATCGCGCCCGGTCCGACCGAGCGGATCCGGTCGACCAGCGTCACTGTGTACCCCGTTCGTGTGTCATGCTCACACGAGGCTCGCTCGTGGGGATAAGGGTTGTTATGAGGGGTGTGCATCGACGACGTGTCCCCTATGATCGGATGTGAAGCGAGACGTGCGGACCGTCCAGTTCGAACGGTCTCGTGGGGAGTCGTCCGGGAAGGTGCACCGTCAGGACGATCCGACCGAGCGCTCCGTGATGAGCACCTTCGAGACGCTCTCCTCGATGTCGAGTTCGACGGGGAGGTCGCGGACGCTTCGCTCGATGAAGCGCATCATGAACCACCGGAGCGACGCGGAGGGGAAGACGACGTGGTAGGTGTCGCCCTCGGCGGCGCGAACCGAGACGAACCCACAGAACGAGAGCCAGTCCAGGAGGTCGCCGACGGTCTCGAACCGCTCGGCGTACTCGCGGGCGTGGTAGTCGGCGACGGTGTCGGCGGCCTCGACGAAGGCCGGGTCCGGCTCCCCCGACCCGTCCTCGACGTACTCGAGAAAGCAGTGCAGGAAGTCCACGTCGAGCAGGACGTGTTCGCCGCTCGCGAGCATCCGGTGGTAGGCCGCGAGGTTCGGCCCGGCGTCGGTCGTCGCGGCGTCGACGTTCGCGGCGTAGAAGTCGAGCGCTCTGCGGACCACCTCGCTCCGGCCCGCCCCGGTGTGGTCGAGGAGGGTGTCGAGCGCCGCCGCTGCGTCGTCGTCGAGCGAGACGGTCACTCGGTCGGTCGGCATAGCGAAGAAGGGAGGCTGGACGGGGAATAGTTGACGCTCGATCCCTCGAGAGTCCGTGGACGTCCGACCGCAACACGCATACTCGGCGGTCGCACGATATCGGACGTGTCACGCGTTCCCCGGTGGGCGGTCGGCGCGGCGGTCGTCGGGTCGGTCGTGGCGCTCGCGGCGGTGGTGGTCTCGCCCGACGCGGTGCTCGCGTGGGTGGCGACACTCCGGGCGGATCCACTGCTGTTCGGGCTCGCCGTGGTGGCGCTCTACACCGTGCGCCCCGTCGTCGCGTGGCCGCTGAGCCTCTGTTCGGCGGTCGTGGGCTACGGCTTCGGCCTCGTGGGACTGCCGTTCGCGCTCGCGTGCGTCTGCCTCTCGTGTCTGCCGGCCTACGCGCTCGGACGCACCGCCGACAACGGGTCGGGCTTGCTCGATCGGGTCGGCAGCGCCGGCGAACGCTTCTTCGAACGCACGGGCGGCGTTCGCGGGGTGGTCGCGGCGCGCCTCGCGCCGCTGCCCGCCGAACCCGTCTCGTTCGGGGCGGGCGTCTCGGGCATCGGGCTCCGGGCCTATCTCGTCGGCACGTTGCTCGGCGAGACCCCGTGGACGGCCGCGGCCGTGCTCGCGGGCGGTTCGGTCTCACGGCTCGCCGTCGAGGGGGTCGGGGGCGTCGGAATGGAGTTCGTCGCCGCGGCGGTCGCGGTGGCCGGGCTACTGCTCGCGGGGCCGGCCTACGACCACTTTCGAGAACGTTACCAGAACGTGTCCGAGCAGTCGTAGACCACGCCGTGGCGCGGGCAGACGTACTCGCAGTGACGGTGTTCCATCGCGGCTCCACAGGCCGGACACGGGCGGCCGCGCGTGGACTCGATTCCGTCGGTCGTCTCGTGCATACCTCGGGGATCCGGGCGGCGTGCCTAAGCCTTTCTCCGCGGAGCGACGAATTGGGTGGGAATACGGCCAAGCTTCATTCCGCCGAGGAACCCATGGAAGCCATGAGCGAATCGCAACGCGGGTCGGTGGTCCTTTCGGTACTGACGGCACTGCTCGCAGGCGTCGCAGGAGTGGCCGGGTCGTACGCGCTCGCGGGCTACTCGGAGTCGTTCGTCGCCGCACCGGTGACGTCGGTCGTGACCCAGAACGCGCCGGGCGTGCTCCTCCAGTTCGCGATCGGACCGCTGACCACTATCGGCACCCAGATCGGGATCGAACACCTCGGCCAGCAGGCCAACCTCGTGCTGGCGGTCGGGCTCGGCGTCCTGCTGTTCGCCTGCCTCACGCTCGCGGCGCTCGCGACCGGCCGGCGATACGGGAACCGGTTCGTTCCCGTGGGGATCGCCGGGGTCCTCGTCTGGCTCGCGGCCGCCGTCCTCACTGGTGCGCCGGTGACGGCGCTCGGGGCCGGTCTCGGGAGCGCGGTCGTGGTCGGCCTCGCGGGGCTCGCCGGGACGGCCGGCGGAACCAGCGAACCGGTCTCCGGCGGTCGTCGGTCGGTGCTCGGAAGCGTCGCGGGCGTGTTCGGCGTCGGCGTCCTCGGCTACCTCCTCGGGAGTCGTGGTGGGGGGAGTACGAGCGAGGCCGCCTCACAGGTCGAGATCGGCAACGAGAGCGAGGGCGGGAATCGGAACACCGCGGGCGGCAACGCGAGCGGTGGAAACGCGAGCAACGGGAGCGGTGGGGAGGGCGGCGGAAACGGTGGCCCGTCGGTTGGCGAGATGCTCTCGCTGGCGGAGTCGAAATCGCTCGGTATCGAGGGGCTCGAAGGACTGGTGAGCGGCGAGGACTTCTATCAGGTCGACATCAGCAACATCGACCCCGACGTGAACGCCGACGACTGGTCGCTGTCGGTGACCGGGGCGGTCGAGAACGAGGGGAAATTCACCTACGACGACATCACCGGAATGGCGTCGGAGAACCGCTTCGGCACGCTCCGGTGTGTCAGCGACGACCTCAACGGCAAGAGCATGGACAACGCGGTCTGGACCGGCGTGCCGATGGGGCGCGTGCTCGACGAGGCGGGGCTACAGGGTGAGTACGTGATGCTCCGGGCGGCCGACGACTACTACCAGGAGTTCCCCGTCGAGGCGCTCAGAACCGGCTTCCTCGCCTACGGCATGGACGGCGAGGTGCTTCCGCAGGCTCACGGCTACCCGGTCCGGGCGCTGATCCCCGGCCACTGGGGCGAGATCAACGTCAAGTGGCTCACGGGGATCGAAGTGCTCGACGACCCCGCGAAGGGCTTCTGGGAGAAGAAGGGCTGGCACGGCACCGGGCCCGTCAACACCGTCGCCAAGCTCCACGCCACCAACCGCCTCGACGACGGCCGGATCCAGGTCGGCGGCCACGCCTACGCCGGCACCCGCGGGATCGACAACGTGGAAGTCTCGACCGACGGCGGGAACTCCTGGACCGACGCGACGCTCTCCGCGGTGCTCACCCCGAACCTCAACGGCGACGTCTGGCGACAGTGGGAGTACACCTACGACTCGCCGGGCGAGAGTCACGAGGTGGTGGTGCGCGCGACGGACGGCACCGGCACGCTCCAGCCGAAAAAGACGCAGAAACCGTTCCCGAGCGGGGCGACCGGTTGGGTCTCGAAGACGATCGACGGCTGAGTTCGATTTCTTCAGCCGTCAGTATTGCACCGATTTCAGATCAGCACTCCGACCAGCCGCAGGACTCGCACGTCTTGCAGCCCTCGGAGTAGTAGAGCGTGAACGAGCCACAGCTCGGACACTCGGGGCTCTCGCCGTTGTCGATGAGTTTCTGGGCGTCCGATTTGGTTCGGCCCCGGTCCGCGGAGCCCTCCTGGGTCGCGACCCCGCCGTCGGGTTCCGCACCGCTCGCCGCGCTCTCGTCGGCGATCTCGTCGAGGTTCGCCTGCTTGGGGTAGGCCTGCTCGATCTCGCCGTCGAGGTAGCGCCGCATCGCGGTGCCGATGGCGTCCGGGATCGACTGGATCTGCTCGCCCTTGTCCCAGGCGACCTTCGGACTTCGCGTGCCGTTGAGTTCGTCGGCGATCTCGACCGGGTCGACGCCCGACCGGAGCGCGGTCGAGATGACCTTCGCGAGCGCCTCGGTGAACGAGTTGGTGAACCCGCCGGAGTGGCCGATGTTGGCGAAGAGCTCGAACGCCCGTCCCTGGTTGTCCTCGTTGATGTTGACGTAGAGCTTGCCGTAGCCCGTGTCGATGCGCTGGGTCACGCCGTGGAGCACGTCGGGCCGGGGCTGCTTCTCGGCGTAGGCGGGCTCGGCGAGCCCGTCGAGGTCGGCGTCGAGCGCCGCCCGGACGTCCTCGTTGTCGAGGAACTCGGAGAGGCCGCCGAAGACCTCCTCGATCTGTTCGGCGATGACCGCCGCCGCCTCGTCCTCGTCGGCGAACTCGGCGTTGTCCGCACGGGTCGTGAGGACCTGCTTCGAACGCGTGCCGTCGCGGTAGACGGTGACGCCCTTCCCGCCGTTGTCGTAGATGTAGCGATAGACCTCGTCCATGTCCTCCTTCGAGGCGCTGTTCGGGAAGTTACAGGTCTTCGAGATGGCCGAGTCCACACCGGCCTGACAGGCACACTGGACCGCCGCGTGCTGTTTCCCGGTGAGGTCCGCGGTCACGACGAACAGCTCGCCGATGGCGTCCGGCACCGAATCGAGCCCCTCGACGCCGTCGAATTCGTTGCTACTCATCTGGTCCTGGGCCTCTCGTTTCACCGCGTCGACGTCGATGTCGTTGGCCTCTAGGACACGGAGGAAGTAGTCGTCGAACTCGACGAGCATCTCGTCGCCCTGGACGTCGTCGGAGACGTTCTTGTAGTAGGCGACGTTGTAGATGGGCTCACAACCGCCGGTGGTGTTGCCGACCATGCTCGTGGTGCCCGTCGGCGCGATGGTCGTCGTGTTGTGGTTGCGCATCGGGAACCCGTCGGCCCAGTCGTCGGCCGACTCCCCAGTTTGAGCCTCGAACCACTCGCGGTACTCGGTGGGGTTCGCGTACTTCGAGTCCGCCCAGTCGTCGAAGCTTCCACGAACTTCGGCGAGGTCGTGGGAGGCGGCCTTCGAGCCGTGGTTGATGTGGGTCATGAGCTGGCGGGCGACCTCGTTGCCCTCCGCGGAGCCGTAGCGCACCCCCAACTGGATGTAGAGCTGGGCGAGGCCCATGACGCCGAGCCCGATCTTCCGCATCTCGCGGACCTTCTGTTCGATCTTCGCCACCGGGAAGTCGCTCATCGTGACGACGTTCTCGAGGAAGCGAGTACCCAATTCGATGCGGCGATCGAACTCCTCGAAGTCGATGGCTTCCTCCAGATAGGCGTCCATCGCGGCCTCGTGGGAGTCGTACTCGGCCTCGTGCTCGGCCGACCAGACCCGCCAGTCGGGCGCGTCGCTCGCGGCGAGCGTCGAGAGGTTGATGTGGCCGAGGTTGCAGGCCTCGTACTCTTCGAGGGGCTGCTCCCCACACGGGTTCGTCGCGAGGATCTCGTGGTCGGGATGCTCCTCGACGTCGAACGAGTGCTCCTTGTTGACGCGTTCGAGGTAGATCACGCCGGGTTCGCCGTTCTGGTAGGCCCCGTCGACGATGTGCTCCCAGAGCGCCTCGGCGGGGATCGAGAGGACCTCGCCGACCTCGACGTGCTCGCCGAGGTCGTAGCACTCGTAGAGCTCCTTCGTCTCGGGCGTGGCGACGTGGGGTTCCTCGGTTCGGGGGTTCGTGAACGTGAACTCGCCGCCCTCCTTCAGCGCGTCCATGAAGTCGTCGGTGACACCCACGGAGATGTTGAAGTTCGAGAGGTGGCCCTCGACGGCGTTCCGGAGGTGTTTCGGGACTCTCCCCTCCTCGTCGATGAGTTCGCGGGCCTCTTCGAGCGCGTCGACGAACTGGGTGTGGGTGAAGTCGTCGGGGTCGTTGAGCCGCAGGGAGTGCGCGAGCGAGACGTCCTTGTTTTTCGCGTGGATGAACTGGATGACGTCCGGGTGGGAGACGCGCATGACGCCCATCTGCGCGCCGCGGCGTGCGCCGCCCTGCGCGATGGTCTCGCACATCTGGTCGTAGGTCCGCATGAAGGTGATCGGGCCGGAGGCGATCCCGCCCGTGCTCCCCACCGCGTCGCCGTAGGGCCGGAGCTTCCAGAACGCGTAGCCCATCCCGCCGCCCGACTGGAAGACCTGGGCGGCCTCTTTGGCCGTCTCGTGGATGTCGTCGATGTCGTCGCCCGGCGAGTCGACGAAGCAGGCGGAAAGCTGCTGGAGTTCGTCGCCGGCGTTCATCAGCGTCGGCGAGTTCGGCATGAACGAGAGGTGTTCCATTGAGTCCCGGAACGATTCGGCCGTCTCCTCGACGTGACTTCGAATCCCCTCGGGGAGGTCGGGAACGATGGTGTCGTAGGCGAACTTGTTGACGTTGTAGGCCGACAGCGCCGTCTCGGCCTCGGAGTCGGCGGTCGTGCCCGTGCCGAAGACCTCGCTCGCGAGCTCGTCGCGGCGCGGGTGGTCCGGTTTCAACTGGTCGGGCCGCACAGTAATATCGACGTCGCGCGCGTCGGCCTCGAAGACCGCCTCCGCGAGCGCGACGTTCTTCGCGACGCGCTCGAAGAGGTCCTCCTGGCTCTCGACGAGCTCGCCGTCGGCGTCCTTCCGGAGATAGCGCGCCGGCAGGATGTTGTCGTAGGCGTTCGCGGTGAGCCGCTCCTGAAGCGTCTCGCCGTCGACGCGCTTGACGGGGAGGTTGACCTCGTCGGCGGAGTTCGCGCGGCTCACGCGTCGTTCCTCCGGGCGGGTACGGGGATTCTGTGGTCGATACACCGGGTGAAGTAAGAGGAAGTCCCAACCATCTGTGACGGGAATCTCCTACTGAAGCGAGGGTGATGAACGCTTCGGCCCGCGTTTTCCTGTACTGGCTCGTCGATCGAAATCAAGGTCCGTTGGCTGGTCATGTTGACACCTGTTTGCGCCCGCACGCGTCCTATCGGGACACTCTCCACCTGAGCACATAACCGTAGGTAGACCAGAGTGAAAGTGGTTTCATCGGTGACGGAATCACCCAACGGGGACGAGATATCGACGCGAAGGCGGAGGGGGTTTTCGGATGGAAATCGGGGGCTGAAATCAGCCTTCGATGACTGGTTCGTCGGAGCGATTCGCGACACCCGCCAGGAAGTTCCGGATGATGTCGTGGCCCACACCAGTCAGCACGCTCTCGGGGTGGAACTGGACGCACTCGATGGGGTACTCGCGGTGGCGGATCCCCATCACGAGGTCGTCGGTGCGTGCGCTCACGGCGAAACAGTCGGGGATCTCCGTCGCGACAAGCGAGTGATATCGGCCCGCGCGGAAGCCCTGGTCCAGCCCCGCGAAGACGCCGTTCCCGTCGTGATCGATGGCGAACGCCTTGCCGTGGACGGGTTCCGGCGCGCGCCCGACCGACCCGCCGTAGGCGTAGACCGCGGCTTCGAGCCCGAGACAGACCCCGAGGGTCGGGATCTCGGGACCCAGTTCGCGGAAGACGTCGAGGGTCACCCCCACGTCGCGGTCGTTCTCGGGGTGGCCCGGACCGGGGCTCACCACGATGGCGTCGGGGTCGTAAGCACGTATCTCGTCGAGCGAAGCGGTGTTCCGGACGACGTGGGTGTCGGCGTGTTCGCTGACGTACTCCACGAGGTTGTAGGTGAACGAATCGAAGTTGTCGACGAACAGCACCCGCGGGCGGTCCGCGGTGGCTTCCGAATCGGTCGTCCCGGTCATCGGCCCGCCTCCGGGATGGAGGGTTCGTCCGATGGGCGCTCGATGCGTTCGAGCGCGGCGAGCACCCCGCCCATCTTGCGCTCGGTCTCCTCGTACTCGCTCGCGGGGTCGGAGTCCGCGACGATGCCCGCGCCCGCCTGCACCACGATTCGGTCGAGCGCGCGTGGGTGCGTGTCGCGTCGTTCGCTCCCGTGGTCGACGAGGGCCGTGCGGATCACGATCGCCACGTCGGCGTCGCCGTCCCACGAGAAGTAACCCACGCCGCCGCCGTAGAGGCCACGGTGGCTGGGTTCGAGGGCGTCGATGATCTCCATCGCGCGGACCTTCGGCGCGCCCGAGAGCGTCCCCATCGGGAAGGTCGCGCGCGTCGCGTCGAAGGCGTCGCGGTCCGCGGCCAATCGACCCGTGACCGTGGACTCGATGTGCTGGACGTGCGAGTACTTCAGCACGCTCATGAAGTCCCGGACCCGGACGGTGGTGGGTTCGCTCACGCGGCGGACGTCGTTGCGCGCGAGGTCCACCAGCATCGTGTGCTCGGCGCGTTCCTTCTCGTCGGCCAGGAGTTCACCCGCGAGTCGGCGGTCCTCGACCGGGCTCTCGCCCCGCTGGCAGGTCCCCGCGAGCGGATTCGAGACGACCTCGTTCTCGCGAACCGAGACCAGCGTCTCGGGGCTCGAACCCACGACCGAGCGCCCGCCGTATTCGAGGAGGTACATGTAGGGCGACGGGTTCACGTCCCGGAGCGCGGCGTAGAGCCCACGGGGATCGACCTCGCCGACGAGTTCACGGGTGCGCGAGAGCACGACCTGGTAGCTGTCGCCGTCCAGGACGTGCTCCTTCGCGCGCCGGACCGCCTCCTCGTAGGCCTCGCGCGACCCGGCGCGTTCGTCCTCGCGTTCGAACCCGCCGAACGTGGGGTCGCCGTTCGAAAGCGCTGCGGTCACCCGCTCGACCTCGCTCACGAGGTCGTCGTAGACCGCACTGGGGTCGTCGCCGGGCCGGAGGAGGGGCGTGAACACCAGCGAGACCTCGTCGGCGGCGTGGTCGAACGCCACGGTCTTCGTCGTGAGCACGAACTGGGCGTCGGGGACGGTCGAGTCGGGGCGGTCGAGCCCCACCTCGTCGAGGTGGAGGTCGTAGACGGCGTCGTAGGCGAGGAAGCCGACGAGCCCGCCCTCTAACTGCTGGCGGTCGCTGTCCGGGAAGTTCACGAGGTCGACGTCGGGGAGCGCGTCGCGGAGGCGGTCGAGGGTGTCGCCCGTGCCGGCGTCGAGCAGGTCGTCGTAGCGCGAATCGAAGGTCTCGACGTCGGTTCCGGTCGGATCGACCGTGACGGCGGCCGCGGGGTCGTAGCCCACGAACGAGTAGCGCGCGTGGCGGTCCTCGGGGGCGGGGGCGAACGCGCCGTCGGGGTCGCTGGAGGCGACCTTCTCGGCGCTCTCCAGCAGGAAGGTGTACTCGGCACCGACGGCGTCGGCGAGCGCCGCGTAGGCCGCCAGCGGTTCGGTATCGCCGTCGAGCGCTGCGGTGGTGTGGACAACGACCGGACCGTCGGCATCGCGCGCGAGTTCGACGAACCGGTCGCGGTCGAGGTCGAGCGGCGAACTCATGCGCGCACCGACTCCACCGTCGCACGCTCGACGAACCGCCGGAGCGCGTCGTGGTCCTTCTTCCCACCGGCTTCCTCGACCCCGCTCGAAACGTCGACCCCGAACGGCTCGGCGGTACGGACCGCGCTCGCGACGTTCTCGGGCGTGAGGCCACCGGCGAGGAGCACCGGGGTATCGAGGTCGGCGACGACCTCGCGTGCGCGCTCCCAGTCGTGGGTCTCGCCCGTCCCGCCCGCGCCGTGCTCGTCGGTCGAGTCCAGCACGATGGCGTCCGCAGCGGTGTACCCCGAGAGGTCGTCGGCCGCATCGACCGCCGCGAACACCGACCGGTCGGTGGCCGCCGCGAGTTCGTCGATCTCCTCGGCCGAGAAGCCGTGGACCTGTATCGCGTCCGCACCCACTCGGTCGACCAGGTCGGCCCCCGCAGCGGGCGAGTCGGGCATCGTGACGAGAACGCTCGTCACGCCGTCGGGTACCCGGTCGACCAGGTCGGCCGCCGCCTCGGGGTCGAGTTCGCGCGGGGTCTCGATCGGCACCCCGGTGACGAAGCCGACCATGTCCGCGCCGGCGTCGACCGCCGCGTGCAGGTCGTCCCCGCGGGTCAGCCCGCAGAGCTTCGCGCGCGTCACGCGGTCTCACCCGGAACCGTCTCCGCCCCGCAGAGCACCGCGAGCGTCTCGGCCGCCGCCCCCGAATCGATGGCCTCGCGGGCCGACGCGACCCCGGCTTCGAGGTCGTCGGCGAGGCCGGCGACGTAGACCGCCGCGCCGGCGTTCGCGAGCACGATGTCGCGTTTCGCGCCCCGGAGGTCGCCGGTCACGATACCCCGGAGGTCGGCGGCGTTCTCCGCGGGCGTGCCGCCCGCGACGGCTTCGACCGGGGCGGCGTCGAGTCCGAGGTCGGCGGGCGTCAGGTCGTACTCCTCGACGTCGTTTCCGTCGACCTCGGCCACCGTCGTCCCGCCGTGGAGGCAGATCTCGTCCATCCCGGAGCCGTGAACCACGAGCGCGCGTTCGACCTCCATCTTCGTGAGCGCGCGGGCCAGTACCGGCACGAGGTCGGGCGAGTAGACCCCGACGACCTGGGCGTCGGCGTTCGCGGGGTTCGTCAGCGGGCCGAGCGCGTTGAAGATCGTCCGCATCCCGAGCTCCTTTCGCGGTCCGATGACCGCCTTCATCGCGGGGTGGAACACCGGGGCGAGCATGAACCCGATCCCGTCGCGCTCGATGGCACGCTCGACGGCCGGCGGTTCGGCCTCGATCTCGACCCCGAGCTCGTCGAGCACGTCGGCGCTCCCCGAGGAGGAGGAGACCGAGTAGTTGCCGTGTTTCGCGACGTTGACGCCCGCACCCGCCGCGACGACCGCGCTCGCCGTCGAGACGTTGATCGTGTCGTGGTCGTCGCCGCCGGTCCCACAGGTGTCGACCAGCGGGCGGGAGTCGGGGTCGATGGTCCGGGCCGCGTTCCGCATCCCCTGGGCGAACCCCGCGATCTCGGTCTCGGTCTCGCCCTTCGCCCGGAGCGCCGCGAGCAGCGCCCCGATCTGGGCGTCGGTCGCGTTCTCGAACACCGCCGCCGCGGCCGCTCGGGCCGTCGACAGGTCGAGGTCCTCGCCGTCCGTCACGCGCTCGATGTGCTCTTTCATTGGATCACGGATGTACTACTTCGCGTTGTAATGGACAAATCCGTACATCGACTTAAACGTGTCGTCGCCGGTCGCGGCGCGCCCGTCGGCTGGGTCGTTTCGAAACGTTCAATTGTGCCCCGGCGGAACCACTATTCCCAAGACGGGTTCGTGGTCTAGGCTGGTTATGACACCTCCTTGACATGGAGGAGGCCGGCGGTTCAAATCCGCCCGAACCCACTCGTTCTCCGGATCGAATCTAACGACGGCACAGCGGAACGGTCGGTTTTCTTGCGGAGTCGAGGCATCGCGTTTCCCGGTGTGGAGGGGTCGATACCCCTCCTTCGCTGCTCTTGCGTAGCTGTGGCGATACGTGTCGACGTACCGCAACGAACCGAGAAACCGAGGTCAGTGGATGAGGATCACGTGCCCGCACTCCGGGCACTCGATCTTGTCGTCGTCCGATTCGAACTCCACGGCGTTCTCACATTCGTTGCATCGTTTCTCCATTCGACTGTATTGGTACCGAATGGCAAAGGGACTTCCGACGGTCCGCCGACGGACCGCGCGGTTGAAACCGATACCATCCCGATCCGACCCATGAGCAACCACGAGCCGGACCAGCCGCCGCGCGAGGAGTTCCACCACGACCCCATCGAACACGCGACGGTTTCGGGAGGGATGACCGTGGGCGAACTCGCGACCGAGTACGGGAAGGCGGGCATCGGCGCGAACGCGCTCGCGGAGGCGGTCGACATCTACGCCGAGATGCTCGACCCCGAGGTGACGAGCTTCTTTGGCCTCGCGGGCGCGATGGTGCCCGCCGGGATGCGTCAGGTCGTCGTCGACCTCATCCGGGACGGCCACATCGACGTGCTCGTCACCACCGGCGCGAACCTCACCCACGACGCCATCGAGGCCATCGGCGGCAAGCACCACCACGGTCGCGCCGGGCCGCACGACACGCGATCCGGCGCTCCCTGCTCACGCTCGCCCGAAGGCTCGCGTGAACACGGCCGCGACCACGGCAACGGGAGTCTTCGAGACCACGACGAGACGCTTCGCGACGAACAGGTCGACCGGATCTTCGACGTCTACCTCCCACAGGAACACTTCGCGCTGCTCGAAACGCACCTCCGCGAGGAGGTCTTTCCCGCGATAGAGGAGACGGTGAGCATCCAGCGGTTGACCGACGAACTCGGGCGCGCGAACGCCGAGGTCAACGAGGAGGAAGGGGTCGACGAGGACCCGGGTATCGTCGCCGCCGCCCACGAACACGACGTACCGGTCTACGCCCCCGCGATCCAGGACTCCGTGCTGGGTCTCCAGGCGTGGCTCTACTCCCAGACCACGGATTTCTCGCTCGACGCGCTCGACGACATGAACGGGTTGAACGACATCGCCTACGAGGCCGAGAGTACGGGCGCGGTCGTGGTCGGCGGCGGAGTACCCAAAAACTACGTGCTCCAGACCATGCTGGTCGCGCCCGACGCCTACGACTACGCCGTCCAGCTGACGATGGACCCCGAACACGCCGGCGGGCTCTCGGGGGCGACCCTGGAGGAGGCTCGGTCGTGGGGCAAGCTCGAAAAGGCCGCCCGGAACGCGAGCGTCTACGCCGACGCGACCATCACCCTGCCGCTGGTCGTGGCGGCCGCCCGCGAGCGCGCCGGCGAGACCGAGTAACCCCGAAATCGAACAACCGCGGTCCCCGGATTACTCCGCGAGGTCGACCACGTCGTCGCGGAACTCCTCGACCGAGGTGGAGTACTCGCCGATCCGATCCCCCTCGTCGTCGTACTGTACCACGTCGACGTCGTCGTCGGCGACGCCGACGACTTCGAGGCTCGTGCCGTCGTCGAGCCGGTACCGGTCGCCAGCGGCGACCTCGGGTTCCCCGTTGTCGCCGGCCCCCTCGTCCTCGTTCATACCCCGTCTCCACCCGCGACCGGTTTGAGTCTGTTCCTCCGTCGTGTTCCCGATCTGTGTACGACCCGTATCGGCCCCATCCCATCCGACCGGCGACGAGCGCCGCGTTCGTCACGGCTCCGCCCCGCCGGCCGTCTCGTAGGCTCCAGCAATACCCTCCGGAACCCTTGATCCCCGTCAGACCTCGCCGTGACCCGGGGATACTATGAGTGGAGGACTCTACGTGTCTCCAAGGTTAGCCGGCATATCGCCGGTGCTCCGATCTGATTCACAATGAACACAGTCGAACGCTGGAAACAGGAGAAGCATCCGCTCGACGTCATCGAGGACGTCCGGGAGTACGCCGAAGAGGGGCTCTCGTTTGACGAGATCGAAGAACGCGCTGGCGACGGCGAGTGGGAACGGCTCAAGTGGGCCGGGATGTACAGCCACGGGGTACAGGACGGCTACTTCATGATGCGGACGAAGGTCCCCGGCGGCTATCTCACGCCCGAACAGGGTGAGGTCGTCGGGGAGGTCGCCGACGAGTTCGCCACCGCGCCCGAGGAGTACGGCGGCGACCAACAGAACGACCTCTGGGGCGACGCCTACGTCGACATCACGACGCGCCAGGACTTCCAGGAACACTGGATCGAGGTCGAGGACGTCCCCGAGATCTGGAATCGCTACGACGACGTGGGGTTGACCACGATCCAGGGCTGTGGCGACTCCGCACGCAACGTCCTGGGCTGCCCGGCGGCGGGCCTCGACCACCACGAGGTCTTCGACGCCCAGCCCGTGATCGACGCGGTCTCGGATTTCTTCACCGAGAATCGGGAGTACGGCAACCTCCCCCGGAAGTTCAAGATCACCATCACCGGCTGCCGCGAGGACTGCGCCCAGTCCCAGATCAACGACGTCGGGATGACGCCGGCACGCCGCGAGGTCGACGGCCAGTACCAGTACGGCTTCCACGTCCGCGTCGGCGGCGGGCTCTCGGACGGCCCGCGGATGGGCTCGGAGCTCGACGTGTTCGTCCCGCCGGAGGACGCCGTCGAGTTCACCCGCGCCGTCGCCCAGACGTTCAAGGAGCTCGGCAACCGGTTCAACCGCGGCGTCTGCCGGATGCGCTATCTCGTCCAGCAGATGGGGCCCGAGAAGTTCGAGGAAGCGGTTCGCGACCGATGTACGGTCGACCTCGATACTCGCGGCGAGGACCTCACGGAAGGCTACACGGGCGACCACGTCGGCGTCCACAAACAGCGCGACGAGGACCTCCGATACGTCGGTTTCAACGTCGTCGCGGGTCGGATGGGCGGCGACGAGTTCGCCGAGGCCGCCCGCGCGGCGGAGAAACACGGTACCGACGAGGCGAGCCTCCGCCTCGCGACGGATCAGAACTTCCTGATCACCCACATCCCCGAGGAGAACGTCGACGACCTCCTCGCGGAGCCGTTCGCGGAGAACTACCAGCCGGATCCCGGTCCGTTCGCGCGCGGCGCGGTCGGGTGTACGGGGAGCGAGTTCTGTAACTACGGGATCATCGAGACCAAGAATCGCGTGAAGCGGTGGGCCCGCGAACTCGACGACCGTATCGATACCCCCGACGACCTCGAAGTCGTCCGGATGCACATGTCGGGCTGTTCGGCCTCCTGCGCCCAGCCCCAGATCGCCGACATCGGCTTCCGCGGCGAGACGGTCAAGACGGATATCGACGACGCGGACGACGAGAACGACGCGATCGTCGAGGGGATGGACTTCGGCCTCGGCGGTTCGCTGGGTGCCGACAACGAGTTCCTCGACTGGGTCGAGCACGCGGTGCCCGCGACCGCGGTGATCCCGGCGCTCGAAAAGCTGTTCACGGCCTACACCGACGAGCGCGAGGAGGGCGAGCGCTTCTACGAGTGGTGTCGCCGTGCCGGCAACGACGAACTCCGGGCCGTGATGCAACAGGCGGACGCCAACGTCTCGGGAGGTGTCGCGGCGGATGACTGACCGCGACCCCCTCCCCGGCGTGCCGAGGACGAGCGACGACGGCGACGGCGACGAGTGCTGTACCGACGGGCAGTGTACCTGCGGCGGGCAGGAGTCGGAACCCCAGGCCATCGCCGACGGCGGCATGAAGTCGGCGAACGTCGACGAGAACGGCAGCCTCGGCGACGTCCAGTTCACCGAACCCGCGGCCGAGGGCACGAGTCAGAAGATCGAGAACGGCGACTCGCCGGACACCCGTGTCGGGGTCCCGGATGGTGTGGACCTCGACACGCCGGGCTACTCGATCCGCTCGGAGATGAACGACATCGAGGAGCCAGACGACAAGACCTGGTTCATGGAGCTCGACACCGCCGTGATCGACGACGGCCGGTGTATCCAGTGTGGGACCTGTGTGGCCTCCTGTCCCTCGGACTCGATCGGGATCGGCGACGACGGGCTGCCCGAACTGGTGAAGATGTGTACGGGCTGTTCGCTGTGCTGGGACTTCTGTCCCCGCGGCGGCCTGCGCTACGAGCGCCAGTGGAAGATCACCGGCGGCGAGGACAACGTGAAGGGCGCGGGCGACCCGATCACCGAGTTCTCGGCGAAGGTCGAGGAGGACTGGCGCGGGAACGCCCAGGACGGCGGCGTGGTCTCCTCGCTCCTGATCCACCTGCTGGAGGACGGCGAGATCGACGGCGCGCTGATCGCCACCGAGGGCGAGGACGAGGCCTGGAAGGCCGAGAGCTTCCTCGCCACGACCCCCGAGGACGTCATCGAGAACGCGGGCAGCTTCTACAACCAGACGATGGCGCTCGGGAACCTCGACCTCGAACAGTGGGAGCACAAACTCCCCGACAAGGACCCCGAGGACCTCTCGCTCGCGATGGTCGGCACGCCCTGTGAGATCGAGGGCATCCGCGCGCTCCAGGACTTCTCGTGGGACTACCAGTCCCAGAACGAGGGCGTCCGCGCGGTGGATTACACCATCGCGCTGATGTGTACGAAGAACTTCAACTACGAGCGACTCATCGGGGAGCAGATCGAGGAGAAACGCGGGATATCGCCCGACGAGATCGGCAAGCTCGACATCCTCCACGGGAACATGTACGTCTACGGCCACGACGGCGAGGAGCTCCTCACCGAGGACATCGAGAACTTCCACGACGCCGCCCTGAAGGGCTGTGACGAGTGTGCGGACTTCACGGGCTACGCCGCCGACATCACCGTGGGTTCGGTGGGGTCGAGCGACGAGTTCTCCAGCGTGATCGTCCGGACCGAACAGGGTCTCGACGCGTGGGAGCACACCGAGGCCGACCTCACGTACCACGACCTCGAGGACCGCGGCGCGGTCGGCGGGCTCCAGTCCTGGGACAAGAAGAAGGCGTTCAACTCCCTCAAACGGCCGTTCGACCCGGACGCGCCGCGGTTCATCGAGTACACCGAACACGCCGAGAACTACGGCACCGTGCTCAACCCCCACGAAGCCGACCACTGAATCGCCGCGCGTCCGAACTTTCGAGGTCGTATCGGCGGGAACGTTTTTGCTCGCGAGGGCGGTGCGGTTCGTGTGGAAAAAGTCAACATCGACGATGTGGACGTCGTCACCAACCCGCTCGAAGTCCACTCGGTTCGGAAGCCGGTTTCGAGCGCCCTCGGCACCGAGGACTTCGCGATGAACTACTTCGAACTCGAACCCGGCGAGTCGTTCTCCGGGGGCCTCCACACCCACCACGACCAGGAGGAGGTCTTCTACGTCCAGGAGGGCACCGCGACGTTCGAGGTGGGCCGTGAGCGCGAGGAGACCGAGATCGAGGCGGGCGGGCTGATTCGATTCGCGCCCGGCGAGTTCCAGATCGGGAAGAACGACTCCGACGACCGGGTGGTCGGGTTCGCGCTCGGCGCGCCGAAGGCCCGCCACGACTTCGAGGAGATCGAATCGCTGGTCCACTGCCGGGAGTGTGGCGAGGAGACCGTCCACGAGCTCGACCTCACGGACGAGGGCCAGTTCGAGTTCACCTGCACCGAGTGCGGCAACGAGTTCGCGACGGGGTGATCCGCCGCGGCAGGTGCGCGGTCGGCACGAACGGGAGAGCTGGTAGTCCGGCGGTTGAGCTCAGTCGTCGAGGAGGGCGTCGTCGCCGTGGCGTTCGCGGAGGTCTCGAAGATACTCGCGCTGGTCGCGAAGCCGGTCGGGGAGGTCGTCGTAGGCGTCGGCGAACAGGTCGTCCGGGTCGGCCTCGGCGCTCCCCTCGGCCGTCTCGATGACGTCGGTGACTTCGCTCTCGACTTCGGTTTCGATGGCGTCGACGCGCTCGTCGTCGAGCCGGCCGGTGTCGCGGAGGAAGCGTTCGAGCCGCGGGATCGGGTCCTTCTCCCTCCACTCCTCGACCGCGCCCTCCTCGCGGTAGACCGAGGGGTCGTCGGCGGTGGTGTGGGCCCCGAAGCGGTACTGGACGGCCTCGATCATGGTCGGGCGGGGGGTTCCGTCGTCGGTTCCCTCTCGGGCCTTCTCGACGGCCCGTTTCGTCACCTGGTACATCGCGAGGGGGTCCATCCCGTCGACTCGGATCCCCTCGAAGCCGTAGGCCTCGGCCTTCCGGGCGAGCGTGGTCGAGGCGGTCTGGCGTTCGCGGGGGGTCGAGATCGCCCACTGGTTGTTGTTGCAGACGAAGACGTTCGGCGTGTCGAACACCCCCGCGAAGTTCATCGCCTCGTGGAAGTCGCCCTCGCTGGTCGCGCCGTCGCCGAAGTGGCTCACGAACGCCTTGTCCTCGCCCTTGAGTTTCGAGGCCCACGCCATCCCGACCGCGTGGGGCAGGTGGTCGCCGATGGTGATGTTGAGCGGCGCGATGTTGACCTCGGCGAGCGCAGCGTTGGCCGACTCGTGGCCCATCCAGTACTGGAGGTACTCGGCGAGCATTCCTCTCACGACGACCGCGCCGTGCTCGCGGTACTGATAGAGCACCCAATCGCGCTCGTCGAGCGCGTACATCGACCCGATCTGGGAGCCCTCCTGGCCGGCGAGCGAGGAGTAGGTCCCGAGTCGCCCCTGGCGCTGGAGGCTGATCAGGCGCTCGTCGAGGTGGCGCGCGAAGCGCATGTCGCGGTAGATGGAGACGAACGTCTCGTCCGGGAGGGCCGGCACGGTCGCGCCGTCGACGACCTGGCCGTCGGGATCGAGCACCTGCACGCGGTCCTCTCCCCGTGTGCGATCTGTAGTCACGGTTCCCGAAACCTGTGTGGCGCGGCGGCATAGCGTTTCCGTCCACGAGGAAAACCGTCTTGCCGGTCGCGTTCGTCGCGTCGGATGGCCGATGACGAGCCACGGTTCCGAACCGGACTCGGCACCCGGATGGTGACGAACCCTATGAGTACCGAGGCCCAACCCGAATTCCGATGAAACGCCATGTGGATCGCCCGGGAGACGACGAACTCATCGCTGGACCGTTCGCACTAACTACTCCGGGGAAAACAGTTCCTCTATCTGGCATTCGAAGAAGCCGGCAAGCGCGAACGCGAGTTCGAGTGAGGGGTCGTACCGCTCGCGTTCGATGGCGTTGATAGTCTGCCGCGAGACGTCTACAGCCGCAGCGAGTTCTCCCTGCGAGAGCTCGTGATACTCACGATACTCAGGGACGACATTGTTCATCGACGCCCGCGTGCCACCACCAGAAAACCACCCCAAAGCGCGAACATGACGGCGATGAACCCGCCAACAGGCGCGAGCCACATGGGGAACTCAACATACCCGAGGCCAGCCAGTGCCGAGACCACCGGGAAGACGACCGCCGACGTGAGGCCGACTACCCGGATAGTGTTCGCGCTGGCCTCCTTGATGATACTCGCATCACGCTCATCGAACATCGATTCTGGCTCTCCAAGTGTGAACGTCGCACCTCCAAGGACGAAGAACGCGACAGCACCCACCGCCGGGTAGCCAGCCACGGTCGTCCCAACGAAGACCATGGTTGCAAGCGCCCACAGCCCGATGTACAGCAGTCGATTCCGATTCGTCGTTCTGGTGTAGCTCGTTTCAGTCATGCTGTCAACCTCGCTTTACAGTAAAATGTGCTTTACACACGATATTAAATCTTGTGGCACTCCCCAACGGGGTCAGCCGAGTTCGGTTCGACGATAGAACCGAGAGTCGACCAGCTGCACTGTCCACGAACTGACTCGGTACGATCGCCGATACATCGCTCCCAGATATTGAAGAGGCGTCAGTTTTAATAGGAAGTGTAAAATACGCTTTACTGTAAAGGGTGGTTTACACATCATGACGACGATCCAAACCGGTTCGGGAATCACTCGCCAGACGTACAGTCGGCTCGTATACGCCATCGGTGGGATAGGCATAATCGGTCTCCTCGCCGGAATGGTACTCGGGCAACATCTCGCAGGCACTGTCGTCTACTTGCTTGGTGTCTGGATCGGCGGCGGAATCGCCCTCGTCGCACCACTGTGGAGCGACACAAAGCTTCAGGACGAACGAGATTACGACCTCCACAACCGAGCAAGCGGATTGACGATCGGTATCACCATGGTAGCCGGATTGAGTGTCGTTCCAGTAATCTATGTTCTCGATGCCGGTGGATACGTCGGTCTCGCGGGAGCAGTAGGTGGTGCGATCTTCGTTCTATCAGGACTATTCTTACTGTACGGTATCTGTTTCGGGGTCGTCAAACGTCGCAACTAGTCGGTAGTTCGCGCATATCGGTCATCATACCCGGACTGCTGACCGACTTCACCGGGTTCCTGTTCGTGATCCCCTCCGTAGCGCGCTCGAACCCTGGTGGTCATCCAGTCCGGCCGTGAGAAGATCCGCGACGGCTCCCACAACATCCAGGTTGGCGGAAGCCTCGGAAACACGGCGGGCGGTGGTGGTTTCGACGAGCAGAACCGAACCGGAGGTGCCGAGACGGAAAGCCACGAACGAGCACTCACGGTTGCCATCGTGGCGGAGTCGGTCTCTGCGCCAATCGGTCTCCTCGGCGGTCATGGTCCGTGATACGCATCGACGACCATAGCCGTTCGCCCGGTCCCGGCGGTCGCGAGGCGTTCGACGGGACCCCGGTCGGACGGCGCGAACGCGTCGCTGGTCGGGATAGCGCTCGAAAAATTTCGGTGAGTGAGAGTCCGCGTACGCTACTCGTCCGACTTACAGTCGGGTGAGGTTGGTCGCGCGCGGGCCTTTGTCAGCCTGTTCGATGTCGAATTCGACTTCCGTGTCCTCTTCGAGATCCGGGCCGCCGATGTCTTCCATGTGGAAGAACACGTCCTCGTCCGAGTCCTCAGTGTCGATGAAGCCGTAGCCGCCAGTGTCGTTGAAGAAATCAACCGTGCCTTTTGCCATTGCTTCTAAAGCCAACGCCCACCGGGTCATAAGAATTGCGCGAGTCGCGGTATCATGCGGGGTGCGATGGACACACATCCAAAAATCGATAATCATGGAAGATGGAACCGGAAGCCGTGGCTCCCCGGTCGGATGCTCGGAAAATGCTCGGTCGGGGATTTGAACTTCGGAAGACGGTCGCTCACTACGCTCGCGCTGCGACTTCCGTGCTCAAATCCGCCTCCCTGCGCGCTTCGCTCGTCACTTCGTTCCTCGCTGTAGTGCTCGGTCGGGGATTTGAACCCCGGTCTTCGGCTCGAAAGGCCAAAATGATTGGCCGGACTACACCAACCGAGCGGACGCATCGAATGCTTCCGGACTATTCGGGTTAAGGGTTGCGTTCCGCGTTCAGTGCCCCTCGAATTCGGGGTCCGAATCGCCCATGAACGCGGTGACGCCCTCCATCAGGTCGTCGGTGTTGATGAGGTGGCCGAACGCCTGGGATTCGATCTCCAGCCCGGCCTCGGTGTCCTCCCACCCTCGAAGCATCACGCGCTTGGTGAGCTTCTGGGCCACCGGCGGGCCGGCGGCGAGGTCGGCGGCGAGGTCGTGGGCGGCCTCCCGGAACTCGTTCTTCGAGACCACGTCGGTGACGAAGCCGTAGTCGGCCATCTCCTCGGCCTCGTAGCGCTCGGCGGTGAGGATGATCTCCTTCGCGCGCCCCTCGCCGACGATGTGCTGGAGGCGCTGGGTGCCGCCCCAGCCGGGCAGGAGGCCGAGGTTCAACTCGGGCTGGCCGAACTGCGAGGGTTCGGTGGCGATCCGGAGGTCCGCGCACATCGCGAGCTCCATCCCGCCGCCGAGGCAGTAGCCGTCGATGGCCGCCACGACGGGCATCGGGCACTCCTCCAGTTTGCCGAAGGTATCCTTGCCCTTCTTCGAGAGGTCGATGGCTTCGAGCGGGTCGGCGCTCGCCGCCATCGATTGCACATCTGCACCCGCCGAGAACGCGTCGTCGCCCGCGCCCGTGATCAGCACCGCGCGCACCTCGTCGTCGTCCTCGAACAGCTCGATGGCGGCGGCGAGCTCGTCGAGCACGTCCACGTTGATGGTGTTCATCCGGTGGGGGCGGTCGATGACGATCTCGCCCACCATGTCGCCCGGATACTCGATTCCGACCGTTTCGAACTCGACCTCGTCGCCATCACCGTCGTCCGTGGTCCCGTAGAAGCCCTCGCCCGCGAGCTCTTCGAGTGCGGGGGCGGGTTCGTAGCGCGCCGCGCCGGTCTCGTCGTAGACGTCGGAAAGCGTCTCGTAGAGCGAGTCGAGGCCCTTGTTGTCGGCGAGCTTCGCGGGGCCGTTCGGGAACCCGGCCCCCAGCATCACGGCCTCGTCGATGTCCTCGGCGGGCGCGACGTCGTTGCCGACGAGTTTGGCGACCTCGTTCGCCATCACGGCCAGCAATCGGGACTCGATCTCGTCGGTACCGGCGTCGGTCGGGATCTCCGCGCCGTCGCCGTCCTCGTAGTCGTAGAATCCTTTGCCTGTCTTCTTCCCGAGTTCCTCGGCCTCGACCTTCGATTCGAGCAGCGGGCACGGCGCGTAGGCCTCGCCGAGCACGTCGTGCATATAGTCGAGAACGTGATAGCCCACGTCGATCCCCACTTGGTCGGCGAGTTCGAAGCTCCCCATCGGGAGACCCATGTCGAACTTCGTGGTGCTGTCGACTTCCGCCATCGTCGCCACGTCGTCTTCGACCAGCCACGCCGCCTCGTTCATCAGCGGCACGAGGATTCGATTGACGATGAACCCCGGACTGTCCTTGCGAACGCGCACGGGCGTCTTGCCGAACGCCTCGGCGAGCGCCTCGATGGTCTCGATGGTTTCGTCGTCGGTGTGCGCACCCGAGATCACTTCCACCAACTGCATTCTCACGGGGGGATTGAAGAAGTGCATCCCGCAGAACTGACCCGGGCGTTCGGTGACCTCCGCGAGGTCGGTGATCGAGAGCGAGGACGTGTTGGTGGCGAACAGCGCCTCCTCCGGCGCGTACTGTTCGACCTCCTGATAGACGTCCTGCTTGATGTCCATCTTCTCGGGGACCACCTCGATGATCACGTCCGTGTTCGAGACGGTCTCCTCGACGTCGACCAGCGTCGTCACGCGGTCGAGCGCGGCTTCGGCCTCCTCCTCGGTCAACTGGCCCTTCTCCTCGAGCTTCCCGACGCTCCATTCGAGCTGGTCGTATCCCTTTTCAACTAGCTCCTCGTTGATATCGCGCAGACGGACGTCGTAGCCCGCGAGCGCAGCGACCTCGGCGATGCCGTGGCCCATGTTTCCCGCGCCGAGCACGGCAACGGTCTCGATGTCGTCGACGTTCATGATTCACCGTTACAACTCACCGGCGGGATTTCAACGTTTCCGTCCGCCCGGCTCCCGGTTCACCACCACGCCACTCGAACGCGACGGACCGAACGATAACAACTCGCTTCGGGTTTATTCCCGAGTGCGACGACGAGGGCGGGGTGCGCTTCGCCGATGACACGATTCAAGCGGGTCGCGACCCTCGATCGGCCACCGAATGGACGAACTCACCCAGGACCCGGTGATGGCCGAGCTCGTCGAGGAGTACGGCCCGCTCGAACTCGACCCCGCCGAGAGCGAGTTCGAACGGCTCGTGATATCGATCGTCAACCAATCAATCTCGACGGCCTCGGCCAACGCCGTCCGCGAGCGGACCTTCGCCCTGTTCGACGGGGTCACGCCCGAGGCCGTGCTCGCGGCCGACGAGGAGACCCTCGTCGAGGCGGGACTCGGAAAGGCCAAGACCGAGTACATCAGGAACGCCGCCGAGGCGTTCATCGAACGCGACCTGACCCGTGCGGGGCTCGCGGACGCAACTGACCAAGAGGTCATCGACGAACTCGCCGAGATCCACGGGATCGGCGAGTGGACCGGCCGGATGTACCTGATCTTCGCGCTCGGGCGCGAGGACGTCTTCCCGGTCGGCGACCTCGCCGTTCGGCGGGCGGTGGAGTCGCTCTACGGCGAGATGAGCCGAGCCGAGATGCGCGAGTTCGCCGAGCGCTGGGAGCCCTCCCGCTCGCTCGCCACGCTCTACCTCTGGGAACACTACGAGTCCTGACCGCTCACTCTTCGAGGGGTTGCTCGTCCGGACGAGGCTGGTCGCTATCGGCTCGCCGCCGGACGTCGACCTGGTAGTGTTTCAGGATGTCCCGCCCCAGCAGGAGCGGGTAGTTCATGTGACTCCGGTCCTCGACGCTCGCGGTCACGGTGTGCTGGGTGCCACCGATCCCGACCACGAGGTCGACCACCGGCCGCGCCTTCCCGGATTTCTGGCTCCCCGAGCGAACCTTGGTCATGCTCTTGATCGGCCCGGCACCGATCGCGGCCGCGAGCGAGGTGTCGATGCTGGTTCTGGTCGCCCCCGTATCCGACTTGGCGAGCGTCGACTGCGAGCCGCTGGTGCCGCTGACCACCACGTCCTCGATGTAGCCGATGGTCGGTGTTTCGCCGGGCGCGGGCCGCTCCTCGCGCGGCATCGACGACGGCGTGGAGTCGTCGAGCGACCCTGCGAGTTCGCGCACCCGGTCGTCGTCGACGCTCCCGCCGACGTGCTCGATGGCGTGCTTCGCGATGTAGGGGGCGGGGCTCGTCCCGGTCGCCTCGTAGAGTCCCTTGAAGCCCGCCGTGGGGTTCATCTCGAGGACGTACCAGCCGTCGTTCGCCTCCACGAGGTCGACCCCGACGTAGTCGAGGTCGATCACGTCGGCGGCGTAGAGCGCGGTCTCGCGCGCCTCCGCCGGGATCTCGTCGGTGACGTCCTCGACCGCCCCGCCGAGCGCGACGTTGGTCCGCCAGTCGCCCTCGGGGGCGTAGCGGTGCATCGCGCCGATGATCCGGTCGCCGACGACGTACACCCGGAGATCGCGGTGCTGGGTCTCGTCGCGTTCGATGAGTTCCTGGAGGAACGCCTGTCGGTTGCCGACCCGCGGGTTGACCGGCTCGCTCAGGTCGACCTTCCACGTCCCGCCGCCGTGGGTGCCGATAGCCGTTTTGTAGACCCCGACGTCGCCGAAGCGCTCCCGGCCCCGGTTCAGCCGGTCGTTCGAGAGCGCGAGCAGCGCGTCGGGCACCCGCACGTTCCAGTCGGCGAGCGTCGCCGCGGTCGCGAACTTGTGGATCGCGGTCAGGGTGGCACCCGGGCGGTTCAGCATCGGGCGGATCCGTTCGAAGGTGGCCGCCAGCCCCAGCCCCTCGGCGGGCTCCTCGGTGTTCGAGAGCAGGAGCCGGTTGGCCACCACGTCGACGTCGGGTTCGAGGCTCACCTCGCCGTCCCGGATGGAGACCGCGGTGTTCTCCCGGCGGAGCCAGACGGGCTCGTGACCGAGGTCCTCGACCGCGTTGAGGATCGCCTTCGTCTCCTTGCTGTTGTGGAGGCTCAACACGCCGACACGAATCGCGTCGTCGGAGGGGTCCATGTCGTCTCCTGGCCGGGCGCGAGGCAAAGTTGTAGCGATGCGTCGTGCCCTCGAACGACCGAACCCGGAGGCGGGAGGGCTTTAGGGATGGTTCACCTTCGAGAGTCAATGGCCGAGGGCGCGTTCACGTACAACGGCGGGAAGGTCGACCCGGGCGAGACACAGAACATCAGGTACGGTATCAGCGAGACCTACATGGGCGACCCCGTGCGGATCCCGGTCACCATCGTCAACGGCACGGAACCCGGCCCGACGGCCTTCCTCAGCGCGGCGGCCCACGGCGACGAACTCAACGGCGTCGAGGTCGTTCGAACGGTCGCCCACGACTGGGACCACGCGGACCTCCACGGAACGCTGGTCTGTCTCCCCGTGTTGAACGTCCCCGGTTTTCTGGCCCAGCAGCGCTACCTCCCGATCTACGACCGCGACCTCAACCGGTCGTTCCCCGGGAGCGAGACCGGCACGAGCGCCCGCCGGATGGCCCACCGGATCTTCGAGAACTTCGTCTCACCGTGCGACCTCGGGCTGGACTTTCACACCTCGACCCGCGGGCGGACCAACATGCTCCACGTCCGGGCCGACACCCGAAAGGACGAGGTCGAACGGGTCGCCAAGGCGTTCGCCTCGAACGTCGTCATCGGTGGTTCGGGACCCGACGGCACCCTCCGTGGCGAGGCGAGCGCGAGCGGCACGCCGACGGTCACGATCGAGATGGGCGAGGCCCACCGCTTCCAACGGGAGCTCATCGACCGCGCGCTCGCGGGCGTCGAGAGCGTGCTCGCGGAGTTCGGGATGCGACGGACGAGCGCCGTCCGGTGGCCCGGCTGGCGCACCGTCATCGACGGGAGCTCGGCGAAGACGTGGCTCCGGGCGGACACCGGCGGACTGGTCGACATGCACCACGACGGCGGCGACCTCGTTCGCGAGGGCGAGCGGGTGTGTACCATCACCGACCCGTTCATGACCGAATCCGAGACCGTCCGCGCGCCCTTCACGGGGCTGCTCGTCGGCGTGCTCGAGAACCCGCTCGTCTATCCCGGCAACCCGCTGTGTCACCTCGTCGAACTCGACACCTCGACGCGCCACGCGCTCGAACGCGACCTGTCGCGAGACGCGCCCGCCTGAACGCTCGGAGCCGGAGCCGATCAGTGGTCGTGGGCAGTGAGGTGGGGGTGGTGGGTGTCCTCGGGACAGCACTCGACGGTGGCGTGGTCGACGCCCGCCTCGGCCAGCACGTCGTGGACCCGCCGGGTGACCGATTCGCGCTCGACGTCCCCGGTCGCGGTCTCGACGTGGGTCGTGGCGACCGTGATCTGCGAGCAGACCTGCCAGGCGTGGAGGTCCGTCACGCGGGTGACGCCGTCGACCTCGGCGATCGCCGCGCGGACCTCGTCGCTGTCGAACGGGGTCCGGTGGAGGAAGATCGCGCCGCTGCCGCGGAGGAGTTTGCCGGCGCTCCAGAGCACCACGAGCGCGATCAACCCGGCGGTGATGGGGTCGATGACGTTCACCCCGCTGTACTCGACCGCGAGCACCGAGACGATCACCGCGACGGAGCCGCCGGCGTCGCCCAGCAGGTGGTAGAACGCGCCGCGCTCGTTGAGGCTCATCTCGCCGCCTTCGAGCACGAGCACCGACCCGAGGTTCACCGCCAGACCGAACCCCGCGATGAGGAGCGTGGGGCCGGTCGCGATGCCGACGGGGTCGAGGAAGCGCTGGACGGCCTCGTAGACGATGAACCCGACCATCGGGACGAGGAGCGCGCCGTTGACGAACGCCGAGAGTGGTTCGAGCCGGTGGAGGCCGAACGACCAGCGGTCGGACGTCTCGGCGTTCGTGGCGACGTAGGAGGCGGCGAACGCCATCACGTACGCGAGCGCGTCGAACAGCATGTGGACCGCGTCGCTCAGGAGCGCGACGGAGCCGAACAGGAGGCCGCCGGCGAGTTCGGCGACGAACCCGACGACGTTGATGACGGCGACGAGCGCGAGCGTTCGGGTGCTGGCGTCGTCGCCGTGGCCGTGTCCGTGGCTGTGGTCGTGCCCGTGGTCATCGTGTCCGACCCCGCCGTCGGCCGACGAGCCGCTGGCGTGGGACGACCCATTGGACATGGGAGGTCGTAGAACTCGATGGCGTATTAAATCTCCTGCCACGAAACGCGGCTATAGTGTTTAGGATTGATAAAAATTCGACGATCCGTTAGCAATTTTGGAGCTGTATCGAGTTATTCGTCTCTGAAGAGATCGTTGAATCGAGCCACATATTTGACCTTCGGAACCGAATATCGTCAGTAGTGGATGTTCGTTTTCTGAAGTCGATCACAACGAATATATCGTGTATTAGGGGAAGATAGATACGTGACGGTAGTCGAACGGGTACGCATGGGAACTACTTCGGGAGTCGGCGACGCCGGGACCACGTGTCGAACCGCGGTGACGGAGGTCTGGCCGGGCGAGTTCGAACTCAGGATCGAGACCGGGCGCGGGGACACCCCGACGACGACGGTCCACACGCTCGACGCCGCCCAGCTCGACGCGCTCTCCGACCACATCGGGGACGCGCTCCGGGACGCCGACGGATGACGACGCTCGTGTGTCGGACCTCCGGATGGTCGAAACCCATGTCGCCGAGATAATGACTGCCCCGGCTTCGACCATCGACACCACTGCGACGGCGACCTCGTCGGCCTGGTCACGACCACCGACCCCGCCTGCTACCTCCCCGCTATCACGCCGAAATCGTCGATAACTGATAGCTCTCGGAATTCGTCGATCCCGACGGTCTCCACCCTTGCGGGGAAAGCTTATGCCCCCGTGCTCCGGAGTCCCGAACATGAGTTCCTCCATGGACGAACGTGTTGGTTCGAGCGAGAACGTCGAGGTCGGTGAGGTCCGGAAGTGTCGGGTCCACGGACTGTTGTTCGACGCCGACATCGCCGATATCTGTCCGATGTGCGAGTTCGAACGCGCCGACAGAGTCGCCAACGGTCCCTGAGCGCCGGCGATAGAGGGGTTTCGTCGTGAAAAGCACCGTCTCTTCGTTTTTCAGATGTCGCGCGTGCCGCCGTCGGTCGCCCGCGGTGAGCCACCCTCCGCGGGGGAGATGGACGGTCGCGAGTCGGGGGTCGGGTCGTCGGGTAGCGGGTCGATGCCCATCCCACGTGCGGAGTTCGTGACCACGACCAGGGAACTCACCGCCATCGCGGCCGCGGCGATCAGCGGGTTGACGAGGCCGGCCACCGCGAGCGGGACCGCGACGAGGTTGTAACAGAACGCCCACCCCAGGTTGGTCCGGAGCCGGCGGCGCGTCCCGCGCGCGACCGCGAAGAACGCCGGGATGGGTCGGAGGCTGTCGCCGGAGACCACGGCGTCGGCGGCGTCGATCGCGAGTTCGGTGCCGTTCGCCATCGCGATCCCCAGATCCGCCGCCGCGAGCGCCGGCGCGTCGTTGGTGCCGTCGCCGACCATGGTCGTCGTTCCCTCCTCGCGGAGCCGCCCCACCACAGCCTCCTTGGCCTCGGGCGGAACACCTGCGAACACCTCGCTGACGTCGGGATGGCCCGAGAAACGCTCGGCTATCTCGCGGTCGTCGCCGGTGAGCACCACCACGCGGGGGCCCTCCTCCGCTATCGACGAGACCACCTCGGCCCAGTCCGCGCGCGGGGTGTCTCCCACCTGGAGGACGCCCTTCGCCTCGCCGTCCCAGGCGACGAGGGTCGCGAGGAATCCGTCGGACCGCGTCTCCTGGACCTGTTCGTCGATGGTCTCGGGGACCGCGTAGCCCGACTCGCGAACGAACCCGGGATGGCCGACGACGACGCGCTCGCCGTCGACGGTCGCCGACACCCCGCGGGCGTGGCTCTCGAACTCCGTCACCGTGCGTGCGCTGGCGTCGGTCCCACGGTCGCGGCCGGCCGTGACGATGGCCTCCGCGACCGGGTGGCTCGACCGGCTCTCGACCGCCGCCGCCCGCGCGAGGAGTTCCTCGGGGTCGTCGCCGCGCACGCCGTCGAGCGACATCTCGCCCGTCGTGAGCGTCCCGGTCTTGTCGAACGCCACGATCTCGGTGTCGGTGATCCGTTCGAGCACGGTGGCGTTGAGTACCGTGATCCGGCGTTCGGCGGCCTCACGGACGCCCGAAACGATCGCGAGCGGCGTCGCGAGCCCGAGCGAACACGGACAGGAGACGACGAGGACCGAGACGCCGATCAGGACCGCCTGGCCGATGGACGCCCCGGTCGCGAGCCAGCCGACCGTCGCGAGCGTCGCGATCGTGACCACCACGGGCACGAAGACGCTCGCCACGCGGTCGGCGAGCCGCGTCGCGCCCGAGTCCGAACTCTGGACGTTCCAGATGAGCTCGACGAGCCTGTCGAACGTGCTGGTGGCCTCCTCGCCGACCTCGATCTCGACCGCGTTGTCGGTCACGACGGAGCCGCCGACGACCTCCTCGCCGATGCCCTTCGAGACCGGCACCGATTCGCCGGTGACGAGCGACTCGTCGACCGCGGCCTGGCCCTCGACGACCGTCCCGTCGATCGGGACGCGTTCGCCGGGTTTGACGAGCACGCGGTCGCCGGGCGAGAGGGATTCGAGCGCGACGTCGTGGTGGCCCTCGTCGGTGAGCACGCGCGCCTCGGTGATCCTGGATTCGGTGAGCGCCGAGAGGTCGCCGAGCGCGCGACGTTTGAAGCGGGCCTCGATGTGGTTGCCGATGCTCACCACCACGATCACCATCGTCGAGACGTCGAAGTAGACGTGGGTGGTGTCGAGGAACGCGAGCGCGAACACCGAGTAGACGTAGGCCGCAAGCACCGCGAAGGCTATCAGCACGTCCATGTTCGGCTGGCGGACTTTGAGGCTGACGTAGGCCCCTCGGAGGATCGGGAAGCCGACGCCGAAGAGCACGATGGTGCTACCGAAGAAGATCGGGACGAACGCGATCAGGCTGGCGCTGGTGCCCGAGAGGAAGCTCTCGGGGTAGTAGCCGAGGTAGACGGGATAGAGGAAGGCGGCGTAGAACATCATGACCGCCATCGCCGCCAGCCCGCCGAAGACCAGACGGAGGCGGCCGAACTCGAAGCGCTCCTCGGCCCCCTCGTCCTCCTCGTCGGGGTCGCTGGCGTGGTAGCCGAGCGTGCTAATCGCGTCGATCAGCCCCCCTCTGTCGATCCGGGCGGGGTCGTAATCCAGCCGGACCATGTCGGTCGCGTAGCTGGCCTGGGCGTCGTTGATCCCGTCGGTCTCGGTCGCGCTGGTCTCGATGAACGACTCGCAGGTCGAACAGTGCATCCCGTCGACCGAGAGGAAGGCCGTCTCGCTCCCCTCCTCGGAACGGTCGTGGTCCGCTCCATGCTCGTGGCCGTGATGGTCGTGGCCGTGTTCGTGGAGGTCCTCGGCGGAGACGTCCTCGGCGTCGTCGAGGCGCTGGAAGGTCGCGAGACAGCCCTCACAGCAGAAGACCCCGTCGACGTCGGCCGCGGTCGCGGGGTCGTCGCCGACCGGCGACCCGCACAGCGTACACTCGGTCACTGGGTCGTCCCCGCGCTTCGGCGGTCGCGCACGGCGCGGCGGGCGGTGTGGACCCGCCATCGCGGCCGGCGTTCACCCCACGGTCCCGGTCCAGCGTGCATGGGAGAACTGGGGTCCGCGTACGGGTATCGGTTGCGGTTAACCCCCTCCACGGCACCCGCGGCACGCTCGCGCTTTCGAAAGGGTGAGGGTCGCCGAATGGGTAGCGAAGGACGAATGGCCAACGAACCCGCGGACGCCGCGGCCGGCGGGCGGTGGCCGGCCCGGTTCCTCCGCTATCTCGTGACGCTCTCGCTCGTGGGGACAGTGTTGTTGATGGGCTTCGGGATGTACTCGGTGGCGATCCGGGGCTGGATGTCCTGCGGCGAGGGGTTCCCGATGTGTGCCGGCTCGTTGATCCCGCTGCTCGACCCCGGCGCGGCCCAGTCGACGAGCTACACCGCGACCCAACTCTACGCCGAGTGGTTCCACCGGGCGGTGGCGTTCGTCACCGGCCTCGTGATGCTCGCCGCGACGGTCATCGCGTGGTGGCGCGTCGAGGGCTACACGTTCACGACGTGGACGATCACCCTCGCCACCGCGCTCCTGCCCTTCGAGGCCTACCTCGGCGTCGTCACCGGCGTTCCCGACCCCGCGACGACCCTCGTCGCCATCCACCTCGTGGTCTCGTACCTCGTGCTCGGCGCGCTGGCCGTCGCCACGGGGATCACCTGGTGGTCGCGCGGGCGGCGGTCGCGACGCCACACCGGACAGGCGCACTGATCCGCGACGGGAAACGAGTTCCCGGGTCGCGAGTCGACTCGAATCCCAGCGCCGACAGCCCTGACCGGCGGCCACACCACCGAGGACCGGTCCCGGTTCGGGTTTAGAACGCGACGGGGGCAGGATAGTTGTTCGACTTCACCGTACTGCGAGTTACCACAAGTCTCATCATTGTAACTCGCGTATCGTTCGGTGCTCGGGAGAGGGGTTCGCAAAAAGGGGAAGTCCCGTTGCGTGGCATCACCCTGCTCTCGGGTTTCCCGGACTGGTCCGTCGACCAGTGTCGACGACAACGGAGCGACTTGTATGGGCTTTGTGAACGGGTATCAAATCGTTCCTTTCTGACAGACCGTTTCGGTTAGCGGTCGTCGTCCGCTTCGTGGAGCGAGGGGACCCCCCTTGGGTCGAACGTGTATCGGTCTCGTTGTGAAGGCGGCGAAGTCGTCCGCGTTCTCGGGGCGTTCGGGCACGCACGAAGTGTGTAGGGAAACACTCGGAACCGGAGCGACACGGGAGGCTTCCATCCCATGATGGGGGATCATCGCCCCCCTCGCCCGTGTCACACACTCCTCGTCGAACATCCGTGGCACAGGTCACCGCCCCCGTCTTCCACGGGCGATACTACTCCGCAGACGGGGTGGGCTACCGACCCGATTTCCTCACGGGGCGAACAGCGTGTTTTTACGAGCCAGCCGACGAAGGTTTGCAGTAACGTTATAAACGACACCCATGATCATGCAGGTGGGTGATGCCAATGCAACGGAACGATGGGACGAGTGGAGGGGAACCGAGCGTGAAGACCTGCGATCGATGTGGGAAGGGGATGCCGGATCCCTACGTCGGTAACGGAACCTGCTACCACTGTCGGAGAGCCAGCCGGTAGGCGGGGCGCTACGTTACTTCACTCACGCCGACCGCTCAGCGACAGCTCTTCGCGAAGTAAAACGGGGGGGAGGGTAGGACCGGAGGGGAAGTGTTACAGGTGATGCCAGGCAACGGAGTCCCCTTGTCGGTCCTATATCAACGTCTCTGCCATCCCGTAATAAGCTTTGTGTGGCCGGGCGAATCCGACGGTTAGCACGAGCACAATCGGAGCGTAGCAGGGACCGGTGCAGCGACGACTGCTGGCGCTCGATCGAGGCCGTCGCTCCGACCAGTGACAGTGACGACACCCACGAACCGCGAAGCGACGACGGAGGACCATCGATGACGATGAAGCCGTCTTCGGTCGTTCTACCGTCGCTTCGACGTACACTGACTCCCTCCGGTATGGGACGTATTCAGGAGAACTACCGACAGCTCGCGCACGTTCCGTCCACGATATCCATCGCCGCTTCGCCACACAACTTGCAGTACTCTACGACGCCGCTGCCGACGTTCGTCTTCGTCATACGTGGTTTCCGCTCCATCGATGGTTGTGTGTGTGGCTTTCAATGGCAGGGTGACGAGAGGGGCGACAGTGGCGCTCACGTCGGAGAACGCCGTCGCGTGGGTGGGTGGGCCACACGGGTGATAGTCGACGTCTACTGGACATCGCGGTTCTGGGACGACGGATACCGGCTGATTTCGATAGTCGGACGTTCTACGGGGAGTGTGGTGCGAACGAGGTGACTCGGAAGTAGTCATCGAAGCCACTCGCCGGTTCGCGCCGCTCGCCGGCTCGTTGTACGGGCCGGGAGGGATTTGAACCACCTGAACTTCGGTCGCTTCGCTCCTTCGTTCCGTCGTTCAAATCCCTTTCGTGGCCGCTTCGCTCCTCACGTCCGTTCGTCGCGAAGGCGGGCCGGGAGGGATTTGAACCCCCGACCGTCTGATTAAGAGTCAGATGCTCTCCCTAACTGAGCTACCGGCCCTGCGATTTCGAGTTACTCCGGCCCGGTGAAATACGTTTTCCTTCCGACCGGGCCGGCACGGCCGCGGGGCGGTGCGGTCCGCGGCTGCGGTGCGGAGGCGGTCGTGGAAGAAACCTGGCGTCCCGGTGAGCTGTGCTCTCCTGGCGGATGAAGGGCGAGTGAACGCCGGAGGTGTGAACGAGGGCTTCGGCGGTGCGGTAGCGGTGGCGGTGTTGTGCGGTTGCGGTCGCGGAGAGGTAGTGCGGTTGCGGTCGCGGAGAGGTAGTGGTTGTACCGCGAGCGAGTGAAACGAGCGAGCGGGCCGACGACTGACTGGAAGGAAGGAGGAGGCTTTTGATCCACATTTTGCCAGCGAAGGAGCGAAGCNGGCCGACGACTGACTGGAAGGAAGGAGGAGGCTTTTGATCCACATTTTGCCAGCGAAGGAGCGAAGCGACTGAGCGCAGCAAAAGGTGGGGGTTCCTAGTAGTACCACGGCACGTCGGAGAAGTCGGGGTCGCGCCCCTCCATGAACGCCTCGCGGCCCTCGCGGGCCTCGTCGGTCATGTAGCCCAATCTGGTCGCCTCGCCCGCGAACACCTGTTGACCGACCATGCCGTCGTCGGCGAGGTTGAAGCCGTATTTGAGCATCCGCATCGCGGTCGGCGACTTCGCGTTGATGGTCTCGGCCCACTCCAGCGCGGTGGCTTCGAGCTCCTCGTGCGGGACCGCCTCGTTGACCATCCCCATCTCGGCGGCCTCCGCGGCCGAGTAGGTCTTCCCGAGGAAGAACACCTCGCGCGCCTTCTTCTGGCCGATCTGTCTGGCGAGGTAGGCCGAGCCGAACCCCGCGTCGTAGCTCGCGACGTCCGGGTCGGTCTGGAGGAACTTCGCGTGCGCTTCGCTCGCGATCGTGAGGTCACAGACCACGTGGAGCGAGTGGCCGCCGCCGACCGCCCAGCCCGGCACCACGCAGACGACGGGCTTTGGGAGGTGGCGGATCGCGCGCTGGACTTCGAGGATGTGGAGGCGGCCCGTCCGATGCTCCCCCGACTCGTCGTCCTCGTCGTACTCGTAGCCCGAACTCCCCCGGATCGACTGATCGCCGCCCGAGCAGAAGGCCCAGCCGCCGTCCTTGGGGGATGGCCCGTTGCCGGTGAGGAGCACACAGCCCACGTCGGTCTGGCGTTTGGCGTGATCGAGTGCGGTCGCGAGTTCGTCGACGGTCTTCGGTCGGAAAGCGTTGCGGACCGCGGGGCGGTCGAACGCGATCCGGACGGTCCCCGAATCCGTCGCGCGGTGATAGGTGAGGTCGGCGAAGTCGAATCCCTCGACCGGCGTCCAGCGGTCGGCGTCGAACAAGTCCGAGACCATACCGATCCATCTCGGCTGGCCGAAAAAACTTCGTCGCTCGACGGGTCGCCGGTAACGTTACGTGAACGGACCCGCCCTCGGACCGGGATCCGCCAGTAGGCTCACTGCCCCGGCAGTGCGGGCCTCGTTCGTCGGGGTTGGCATTTGCAAGCACGGGAGCTATCAGTGTAAAAACGTATGCTTCGGTGGCTTCCTCATGGACCATCACACGCGTCGAACCGGGGACCAGTCCATCCGACCGCCAGCCATCGGACGTGACAGCCCCCGGACCGCAAGAACTACCCGTGAAAACCACACGACGTAACCTCCTTCGATACGGAGGCGCGACCGCCGCGACCCTCGGAACGACCGGGCTCGCGGGCTGTGCCGGCGTGCTGGGTGCCACCCAGGCGGGAACCGTGAAGGTGAGCTCGGCACGGTTTCCCGAGAGCATCCTGTTGAGCTACATGGCGATCGAATCGTTGCGGGCGAACACCGACCTCACGGTGCTCGACGAGACGGCGCTCGGCGGCACCCCGATGAACTTTCGAGCGGTCAACAGCGGCGAGGTGTCGATGTTCTGGCTCTACACCGGCGGCGGGTGGACCACGATCCCGCCGATCAAAGACCGGGTGATCGCCGACCCGGGGAAACTCTACACGGCGGTGAAACGCCAGATGAAGCGCGAGCACGGGCTCGCGTACCTCCGGCGAGCACCCTTCAACAACACCTACATCCTGATCGCGAGCTCCGAGTGGGCCAACGAGACCGGCGTGAAGACGATGAGCGACTTCGCGGAGTACGTCTCCGACGGCAACACCGGCTTCGGGGTCGTGATGGGACCGCAGTTCCAGTCCCGCCCCGACGGCTGGCCCGGTCTGATCGAACACTACGGCTTCGCGGACGCGGCCTCCTCGCTCAACGTTCGAAACGTCGGCAATTCGTTGACCTATCAGGTCATCGGTCGGGGCGGGGCCGCCGTCGGCGTGGGCTTCAGCACGAACCCAAACATCCGGAAGTTCAATCTCGCGACGATCGACGACGACGAGGGCTTCTTCCCGGCGTACAACCCCGCACCACTGGTCAACGGTGAGGCGATCGAGGCCAACCCCGAGATGCGGAAACCGTTGAACCAGATCGGTCCCACGCTCACGACGGACAAGATCATGCGGCTCAACGGGCGCGTCTCGCTCCAGAACGAGGACCCGCAACGGGTCGCCCGTGAGTACCTCCGGTCGGAGGGACTGCTGTGATCCCCGACCCGACGGTTGCCGCTCCGGTGGTCGGCGATCCGCTGTTCGTCGGCCCGTTCGTCGACTACGCGGTCAACAACGCGGGACGGCTGTTGCGGCTCACCTACGAACACGTCCTGCTCACCCTGATCACGCTCGCGATCGCGTTGCCGATCGCGATCGGGTTCGGTGTCCTCAGCAGCTACTACGACCGGGTGGCGACGGTCGTGCTCTGGGTCGCGAGCATCCTGCTGACGCTGCCGGCGATCGCGCTGTTCGGCATGCTGGTTCCGGTGCTCGGGATCGGCAACCCGCCGACGATCGCCGCGCTCGTGGCCTACGCCCAGCTCCCGATCATCCGGAACACCTACGTCGGGCTGACCGAGGTCGACGCCGCCGCGATCGAGTCCGGAACCGGGCTCGGGATGACGCGCTTCGAGCGCCTGCGGCGCATCCGGCTGCCGGTCGCGCTGCCCGTCGTGATGACGGGCATCAGGAACGCCGTCGTGATCCTCGTCGGGCTGCTCGCCATCGGGGCGTTCATCGGGGCGGGCGGGCTCGGCGGCCGGATCTTCTACGGCATCTCCCAGACCGACACCCCGATGATCGTGGTCGCCACGGTGCTCGTCTCGCTGCTCGCGCTGGCGTTCGACTACGCCTTCGGGGTCATCGAGGAGGGGCTTCGGCTCCGCAACGGCGAGGAGATAGACCCGACGATCGTCACACGAACACTCACCGCGGTCCGCACACGACTCTCATGATTCGATTCGACAACGTACACAAACAGTATCCCGACGGAACGCGCGCGGTGGACGGACACGACTTCGAGGTCGAGGAGGGCACCACCACGGTGCTGGTTGGCCCCTCCGGCTGTGGGAAGACCACCACGATGCGGCTGGTCAACCGCCTCGAAGAACCCACCGAGGGCACGATATATTACGACGGTACCGACATCGAGGAGCTCGAAGCCACCGACCTCCGCCGGGAGATCGGCTACGTGATCCAGGACATCGGGCTGTTCGACCACATGACCGTCGGCGAGAACGTCGCCACGGTGCCCGAGCTCAAGGGCTGGGAGGCCGAGCGCACCGCCGACCGGGTGGACGAGCTCCTCGAACTCATGGGACTGCCCCCCGAGGAGTTCCGCGACAGCTATCCCGGCGAGCTCTCGGGCGGCCAGCAACAGCGCGTCGGCGTCGCCCGCGCGCTCGCGGCGGGCCCCGACGTCATGTTGATGGACGAGCCCTTCGGCGCGCTCGACCCCATCACCCGCGAGGAGCTTCAAGACGAGTTCCTCGATATCCAAAAGGAGATCGACACCACGATCGTCTTCGTGACCCACGACATCAACGAGGCGCTGAAGATGGGCGATAAGATCGCGGTGATGAACGAGGGGAAAGTCGTCCAGTACGACACGCCGACGGCGCTGCTCGACAACCCGAAGACCAAGTTCGTCGAGGAGTTCATCGGCCCGGATCGAACCCTCAAGCGGCTCCGCGTGCTCCGGGTCGAGGAGGTCATGCAGGCGGAGATACCCGACGAGCACGCGGCGGTGGTGGACGCCTTCCAGGCGGACGACGCCGTGATGGCCGACGGCGGTGAGATCATCCCGGTCTCGCCGGGCGACACCGCTCAGGTCGCGCTCTCGCGGTGTATCCAGGCCGGCGTGGAGGCGCTGCCGGTCGTCGAGGACGCCGACGTCGTCGGTATCGTCACCGAAGCCGCCATCAGGGACCGACAGACGGGGCCCGCCTGATGGGGGTGCTCGACGTTCTCGTGGCCACGTGGACCTACTTCGTGACCAACTGGGACGCGTTCGTCGGCCTCTTCACCAGACACGTCGAACTCGTGTTCGTCTCCGAGGCCGTGGCGATCCTCATCGCCGTGCCGTTCGGGATCCTCGCGGCGCGCAACGACCGGGTCAAACGCGTGGTCGAACCGGTCGGCAACGTCGCCCAGACGATCCCCACGCTCGCGATCATCGCCCTGATGCTGCCGATCCTCGGGATCGGCTTTCTCCCTTCGGTTGTGGGGCTGTTCATCTACGCGCTGCTCCCGATCCTCACGAACACCATCGCGGGGATCGAGAACGTCGACGAGAACACCGTCGACGCCGCCCGCGGGATGGGGATGACCGACTGGGAGATCCTCCGCAAGGTCCAGCTCCCGCTCGCGCTGCCCGTGATCTTCGGCGGGATCCGGACGAGCACGGTGTTGAACGTCGGGACGGCCTACCTCGCGTACTTCATCAGCGGCGGCGGGCTCGGAGTCTGGGCGATCGGCGGCATCCAGCTGTTCGACACCCCGCGTATCCTCGCGGGGGCGTTCGCGGGCGCGGCGCTCGCCATCGCGCTCGACGGCGCGCTCGCGCTGGTCGAACGACGGCTCGGGACCGACTCGGGGGCCGGCCAGTCGGCCGCCGCGACGGCCTGAGCTCAGTTCGCCCGCTCGAAGACGGTGTTGCCGCAGTTGCCACACGACGAGGGGTTTCGATAGTACTCCTTCCCGCAGGCCTGACACCGCCAGTTCGCACCGAGGAGTTTCGAGAGAAGGCTCATGGGTGTTCTACAGAGCCCGGACGCGAAGCGTTGTCGGTATCGACTCCCTGGAATCTTACTCCTCGAAGATGTCGCGAACCCGGTCGTGGACCGTCTCCCGGAAGCGATGGCTGTCCTCGGGGTCGAAGCGGGCCTCGACGACCTGGGTCCCCGAACTCGCGAGCGAGGCGCGGTAGACGTCCCGGAACCCCGCGCGGTCGTCGGTCCGGACGAACTCGAAGCCGTAGAGGTCGGCCGTCGGCGCGAAATCCAGTCCGTGCGGGGTCCGGAACTGGTCGGTGAACGGGGGTTCGAAGTCGGCGATCGGGAGCATTCGGAAGATCCCGCCGCCGTCGTTGTTCACGACCACGACGGTGGCGTCGACCCCACACCGCGAGAGCGCCAGCAGCCCGTTCATGTCGTGGTAGTAGGCGAGGTCGCCCAGCACACACACCAGCGGGTCGTCGGTCGCGCTCCCGGCCCCGAGCGCCGACGAGACGATGCCGTCGATGCCGCTCGCGCCGCGGTTGCCGAGCACCGTGAGGTCGGCAGCCCGCGGTTCGGCGAAGCGGTCGGCGTCGCGCACCGTCATCGAGTTCGAGACGAACACCGTCGCTGGGTCCGGCGCGTCGGCGAGAACGTCCCGGAGTACCGTTCCCTCGAAGAACTGCTCGTCGTGGGCCGCGTCGGCGAGCGTCCAGTACTCCCGTTCGGCCGTGGCGAAGCGCTCGCGCCAGCGCTCGCTTCCCGTCGCCTCGACCAGCGGCACGAGGTCGCGCGCGAGTCGGTTCGGGTCGGTCACGAGGAGGTGGTCCGCGGTGAAGGTCGCCTCGCGCCACTCGCCCGCCGGGTCGACCACGAACTGGCGGGTCCCCGACCCGCGGACTGCCTCCCGGAGGAACCCCCGGAGCACCTTCGAGGTCGGCGACGCGCCCAGTCGGACCACGACTTCGGGGGCCGGCCAGTTCGGTGCATCGAGGTACGAGTCGTAGCCACCGCAGATGGGGATATCGCGATCCGTGAGTCGTGCACCGAATCGAAGCCCCGAGAGCGGGTCCGCGAGTACCGGAAAGCCCGTCGCGGCGGCGAGGTCGGCTACCGCACCGGCATCGAGGGTGGTGCTCGGTCCCGCGACGACGAGCCCGCGCTCGGCCGCGAGCGCGTCGGCCACCCGTTCGAGGGAGCCGTCGTCGAGCGCGGGTCGGCCCGTCTCGACCCCGACGAACGGTCGGTCGCGGCCGGTCGCGGCGAGCGGCTCGTCGCGCTCGAACCCCTCGGGCACGTCCCCGGGCACCGAAACCGGTTCGAGGGGTTTCTCGAAGGGAACGTTGAGGTGGACCGGACCGGGTGGGGTCCCCCGACTCGTCGCGAACGCGCGTGCGACCGCCACCCGAACCGACCGGAGTTTCCGGCCGTCGGCTTCGGGTTCGGGAAGTTCGTGATACCACCGGACCGCCCCGCCGTAGAGCTCGGTCTGGTCGACGGTTTGGTTCGCGCCGCTCTCGCGGAGTTCGGGCGGGCGGTCGGCGGTCAGCACTACCAGCGGGACCCGGGCCTGGTTCGCCTCGACCACGGCGGGATGGAAGTTCGCGGTCGCGGTGCCCGAGGTCGAGAGGACGGGCGTCGGGTCGCCGGTGCGCTTCGCCCGGCCGAGCGCGAAGAAGGCCGCCGAGCGCTCGTCGAGATGGCTGAAGACCTCGATGCCGGGGTGGTCGGCGAACGCCACCGTCAGCGGCGTCGAGCGGCTCCCGGGCGCGATGCAGACCGCGGACACGCCCGCCTTCGCGAACTCGTCGGCGATGACGTGGCCCCAGAGCGTGTTGCGGTTCGGCCACGGCGGCCCGCGGGGTGAGCCGTGATCCGACCCGTCGTCGCGGCTCATCGTTCGAGTTCGTCGAGCACGGGCCGGAACTTCGGGCCGAGCTCGGCCCACTCCGCGTCGGGGTCCGAGTCCGCGACGATGCCGTCGCCCGCGAAGAGGGTGGCGCGACGCCCGCCCGCGACCGCCGACCGGAGCCCGACCGCGAACTCGCCGTCGCCCGCGGCGTCGAACCAGCCGACGGGCGCTGCGTACCAGCCGCGGTCGAAGGTCTCGGTCTCGTCGATCACCTCGCGTGCGCGCTCCAGCGGCAGCCCGCCGACGGCGGGGGTCGGGTGAAGCGCTTCGACCACGTCGAGAACGTGGGTCTCCTCACGGAGGTCGGCGGTGATCGGGGTTCGGAGGTGCTGGATGTTCGCGAACTTCGCGACCCGGCGCTCGCCGACCGTGACGTCGCCCAGCGGCGCGAGGCGGTCGGCGATCGCCTCGGCGACCAGGGCCTGTTCGTGAACGGTCTTCGCGTCGGTTTCGAGCCCCGCCGCGAGGTCGGCGTCGCCCTCGTGGGTGTCGCCACGCTCGGCCGACCCCGCGAGCGCCTCGGTCTCGACCCGGGAGCCGGTCATCCGGACGAGCCGTTCGGGCGGCGGACCGAAGAAACCGGCGTCGGCGGTCGGCTGGACCAGGAACCGATAACACTCGGGATAGGTCCGCCGGAACCGTTCGAGCACCGCGGGGAGGTCGATCTCGGTTTCGAGGTCGGCCGCCAGCGCGGTGGCGAGCACCACCTTCCGGAGGTCGCCGGTTCGGATCCGCTCGACGGCGCGTTCGACGCCGGCGGTCCACTCGGCTTTCGTGGTCGTCCGGCGTGTGGCGGCGACGCCGGGCCGACCGCCGCTCGGCGACATCATCGGGAGGTCGGCGACCGACTCCGCCCGTTCGTCGAGGCGCTCCTCGACCGCTTCGGGGGTGGCGTCGGGGCCGTACTCGGTGACGCTCAGCCACGTCCGGCCGTCGGCTCTAGTGAGCTGCACTGCGGGCAGGAAGAACTCCGCCGCCGGAAAGCCCTCCCACGGCGGGGCGGGGGCGTGGTCCGCATCGAACGCGATACCGCCGACGACGCGCGGACGGGCTGCGGGCGGCCCCGTCCTATCGACGGTCTCGAACAGCCGTGCCGCGTCCTCGCGGAGCGAATCGAAGCGGTCGGGACCCTCGGCACTGACGACCGCCGCCGCTCCGCCGCCAGCGAGTTCGAGCCCGTCGGGGGTCGCCCACGCCACCCGCGGCACCGACGCGGTCTCCAGAAACGCACGGAACGAGCGGTCGGCCACCTCGCGGGTTCGGCTCACCAGCCGGCCGCCATCGACCCCTGATGGACGGGCCTCGTTTCCTGCCTGTGCCATTACGAACGGTTCGAGCGGCGGGTTCTTGAGGGTGTCCTTCGGGGACTTCGAGCGCGACCGACCCCGGGTCGCGAACCCGGCGATCGTCGAGCGAACCCGGGCGAACACGACTCGACATCGAACCGAGATCGAACGATCCGAAAATAATTCTTCCCGAAGCCATCCCGAGAGTTCCCACAGCGGCAAGCGATCTTGCCGTCAGCGTTAAATACCCCTCTGCCGAAGCCCGACGTGTTCCGATGGCCAAGGTAGAGATAACCGTCCCCGAGCAGCTCGAAATGCAGATCGCACGAATGGTGGAGGAGGGTGAGTTCCTCAACCGGCAGGAAGCCGTCGAGGACCTCCTCTCGGCCGGAATGCGTGCCTACCAGACGAGCGGCCCGATGGACGACGAGGACGAACCGGGGCTCGAAGACGACGGCATGATGGGCCACGACGACGAGTACGTCTTCTGACCGGCCGTTCCGGTCCCCGACGCACCCGTCGGTCGCACCGCCGGGGAGAACTGTTAAACCGACCGCTCCCGTTTCCGCCGAACATGCACAAGGAAGAACTCCTCGAACTCCACGAACAGATGGTGAACATCACGGAGTTCGTCAACAACCGCGACGACGTCGACCCGGAGCTGTTCGAGACCTACGAGAAGCTCGGCGTCACGCCCGACGACGTCCACAAGTCCAAAAGCGAGCACAAACACGCCGTCTTCATCCTCGGCAACGCGCTCGCCGAGGCCATGAGCGACGACGAGTTCTCCGACGCCGGCCGGATCGGCAAGCGGATGCGCGAACTCGCCTCCGACGCCGAACACAAGCTGTAAAACCACTTTTTTAGGCGAGGGAATCGCTCGCCTTCGGCTCGCTCAACCCCCGCCCAAAAACCTGGACTAAAAAGGCTGCTCGCTCACTCCGTTCGCTCGCAGTACGATCACTAACGGCTCCGCACAGCACCGCCTCCGCCGAAGCCCTCGGGTGCGAGGTGCGAGCGAAGCGACGCACCTCGATGCGAACGGGGAGGGGGCCGTGGCCGACCACCGGGAGGTGGTTCGAAAATCTCCGATTTTCGCCACTGAGCGGAGCGAAGCTCCGCGAGGTCCAAAAGAGTCGGAGACTCTTTTGACGATCACGAGAGAGCTTTGCTCTCTCGAACGACCACNGCGAAGCTCCGCGAGGTCCAAAAGAGTCGGAGACTCTTTTGACGATCACGAGAGAGCTTTGCTCTCTCGAACGACCACGAGGCGAACGGTGAACGAAGTGAACCGTGAGCGGAGCGACCCGTGAGCCCCGCGCCTCGCCCTTCATCCGCCAGGCTACGCGACCTTCTCCACGACAGCGCCGCACCACGACCGCACCGCGGCCGCGGTGCTCGCGCGGCCTCTACCTCGGGAAACGAAAACCCGAGAAAACAGTCGTCAGAACAGCGCCGAGGCGGCGTCGACGGCGGGACCGGTGACGAAGCCGAAGGCGGGGATCAAGAGCACCGTGACGACCGCGGCGGCGACCACGGCGGTGTAGAGCCCCACCGGATAGCTCTCGATGGTGAGGCTCTCGTTCGCGTCGCCACCCCAGATGGCCCGGAGCACGCGGGTGTAGAAGTACAGCGAGAGCGCGCTGTTGACCACCCCGACGGCGGCGAGCCACCAGTAGCCCGCGTCGACCGCCGCGCCGAAGAGGAAGTACTTCGAGAAGAACCCGGCCCCGAGCGGGATGCCCGCGAGGCTCAGCATGAACACCGTCATCGCCGCACAGGCCACCGGGGCCTTCGACCCGAGCCCGCCGTAGTCCTCGAAGGTCCGCCCGACGCCCCAGTGCTCGACCAGCGCGACGAACAGGAACGCACCGGTGTTCATGAAGCCGTAGACCAGCAGGTGACTCATCCCCATCCCGAGCACGAGCGCGTCGCTGCCGCCCCCGAGCGCCGCGAGCGCGATGAGCACGTAGCCCGCCTGGCCGACCGAGGAGTACGCCAGCATCCGCTTGACGTTCTCCTGGGTCGCGGCGGCGAAGTTCCCGACCGTCATCGTCACCACCGCGAGCACCTGGAAGGCGAGCACCCAGTCCACGTCGGTGAGGATCTCGAACCCGAACGCGACCGTGAAGACCCGGAAGGCGACGACGAAACCCGCCGCCTTCGAGCCCGACGAGAGGAACGCCGAGATCGGCGTCGGCGCGCCCTCGTAGGCCTCGGGGGCCCAGAAGTGGAAGGGGACGCTGGCGGTCTTGAACGCGAACCCGCCGAGCACCATCATCACGCCGACGCCGAGCAGCCCGGTGTGCGGCGTGTCGACGACGTTCTCGGCCACGGTGTCGAACACTAATCCCCCGGTGACACCGTAGATCAGGCTGATGCCGTAGAGCAGTATCGCCGAGGAGACCGCGCCGACGAGGAAGTACTTCAGGCTCGCCTCGACGCTCCCCTTGTCCTCCTTCAGGAACGCTACGAGCGCGTACGAGGCGAGCGAGAGGAGTTCGAAGCTCACGAACGCCGTGGCGAGGCTGGCCGAGCTCGCGAGCAGACACATCCCGGCGGTCGCGAGCAACACGAGCGCGTAGTACTCGGCCTGTTCGGACTGGCCGGCGAGATAGTCGTAGCTCGCGAGCGTGACGAGCGCCGCGACGCTCGCGAAGATCACGCTGAAGAACAGGCTCATCCCGTCGACGACGAGCTGGCCGCCGAAGAGGGTCAACCCTTCGCCGCTCGCCATCCCGGAGACGAGGACCGCGCCGGCGGCGGCGAGCGCGGCCACCGTCCCGAGAAGCGTCGTGCCCGCCAGCAGCGCCCGGTCGTTCGAGCGCGGCTTGACGGTGTCGATGACGAACACCACGAGCGCCGTGAGCGTGAGCGCGAGCGCGGGCGCGAGACCGACCCAGTCGGGGAGGGGAGCCATCTACAGCCCACCTCCCAGGAGCGGCCCGACCGCATCCGCGATCATCGAGAAGATCAGGTGGGGCGCGCTCCCGAGCACGATCACGCACGCGATGAGCACCACGAGCGGGGCGAGGTCGTGGACCGCCGCCCGCCGGACCGTCGAGCTCCCGTCGACCCGGAACTCGCCGAACAGCGCCCGCTGCATCGCGAACAGCAGGTAGCCAGCCACGAGCACGATGCCGAACATCGCGACCGCGGTGAACACCGGCGAACCGGGGAAGGAGTCGAACGCGCCCTGGAAGATGAAGTACTCACCCATGAAGCCGGACATGAAGGGCAGACCCATGTAGCCGAACGAGCCCGCGACGAACGCCGCCGCGGTGACCGGCATCCGGCCCGCGAGCCCCGCCATGTCGCCGACCATCCGGGTGCCGGTCGCGCTGTAGATCACGCCGACACAGGCGAACAGCAGCCCCGAGAGCAGGCCATGAGAGACCATCTGGAAGGTCGCCCCCGAGAGGCCGTAGGGCGTGTAGGCGACGAGCCCGAGCAGCACGAAGCCCATCGAGGGGAGCGAGGAGTAGGCCACGATCCGCTTCAAGTCGTGCTGTGAGAGCGCGAGCAGCGCGCCGTAAATCACGGTGACGACCGCGAACAGCGCGATCACCTGGGCGTACTGCTCGACGATATCGGGCAGCATCGTGAAGTTGAATCGGAGCATGGCGTAGGTCCCCATCTTCGTGACGATCCCCGCGAGCACCACCGTCACCGGGGTCGGCGACTCGGTGTAGGCGTCGGGGAGCCAAGTGTGGAAGGGCACCACCGCCATCTTCATCCCGAACCCGAAGAACATCGCGGCGAACGCCGCGAGCCGGAGGGTTCCCGCACCCACGCCGCCGAGCGAACCGAGCTCACCCGCGCGGAGCGCCTGGGTGACCGCGGGGAGGTCGAGGCTCGTCACCGAGTCCCCGAGGCCGAACACCAGCGCCGCGAACCCGATGAACATCACGAGGGTGGCGACGTTGGTGTAGACGAAGAACTTGATCGCGGCGTACTCCCGCCGAGGGCCGCCCCAGACCGTGATGAGGAGGTAGACCGGGATGAGCACCGCCTCCCAGAACACGAGGAAGGCGAAGAAGTCCAGCGTGCTGAACACGCCAACCAGCCCCGCTTCGAGGAAGAGGAGGAGGGCGTAGAAACCCGAGCGCTGACGGTCGATCGGCGTCCAGCCGGTGACGATGGCGAGGCTGGTGAGGACCGTCGAGAGCACCACGAGCGGCATGCTGATGCCGTCGAGGCCGACGTGCCAGTTCACGGCGTACTGGCCGAGCGAGATCCACTCGACGTCGGTCTCGTAGGCGAGCTGGCCACCCTGGAGGAAGGCGTTGCCCGAGCCGTCGAAGCCGTACCAGAGCACGAAGCTCGTCACCAGCGGGAAGAGGCTCGCGACGAAGCCGCCAAACGGCGCGTACTCGTCGGGCAGGAGGAAGACGACCACCGCGCCGAGGAGGCAGAGCGCGATCAGGAGTTCGATCAGCACTCAGAACCACCCCCCGAGCAGGCCGAAGGCCACCAGCAGGACCACGAGCCCGAGCGAGAGCAGCGCGGCGTAGTTGGTGACGAGCCCCGTCTGGAGCCGTTTGATGCGGTCCCCGGAGAAGAGGCTGATGCTCGATACGCCGTTGACGACGCCGTCGACGACGCCGTTGTCGAAGGTGCCGACCGCGCGGGCGATGCGGGTGGTGCCGTTCGCGAGCCAGACCTGGTACTCGTCCTGGTAGTAGTTGTGCATGAGGAGGGGTTTGAGCGCGCCGAGGCGGTCGGTGTGGGACCGCGGGGAACGACCGCTGTAGAGGGCGTAGGCGAGTCCCGCGCCGGCGAGGGCGACCACCAGCGAGACGACCGCGGCGAGCAGCGCCGACACCGACGCCGCACCGTAGCCGGCGAACTCCTCGACGAGCTCGTAGTAGTGCTCGCCGGTGGCGTTCCCGACGCCGTGGGCGAGCCAGTGTTCGAGGTACGTGATGTCGAGGTTCAGGACCTCGGCGACGGGCAGCATGTTGACGAACCCGGCGACGACCGCGAGCACGCCGAGCACCACGAGCGGGGCCTTCACGCTCCAGCCGACGCCGTGGGCGTTCCGGGCGGCGTCGCTCCGTGGCTCGCCGTGGAACGTGAGCAACACCATCCGCAGGGTGTAAAAGCCGGTGACGAACACCGCGATCAGCCCGAAGGCGTAGGCGATGAGGATCACGGGCGAACTCAGCCCGGCCGAGAGCGCCTCGTAGAGCACCTCGTCCTTCGACCAGAAGCCCGCGAACGGGAAGATCCCCGCGAGCGCGAGCGAGGCCACCACGAACGTCCAGTAGGTCGTCGGGAGGCGCTCCTTCAGCCCGCCGAGGTCCCACATGTCCTGGGTGTGGTGGGTCGCGATGATCACCGAGCCGGCACCGAGGAACAGCAGCGCCTTGAAGAAGGCGTGGGTCATGAGGTGGAAGACCGCGGCGGTGTAGCCACCCGCGCCCAGCGCGAGGGTCATGTAGCCGTACTGCGAGATGGTGGAGTAGGCGAGCACCTGCTTGATGTCACGCTTGACGACGGCCATCGACGCCGCGAAGAGCGCGGTGAAGCCGCCGACGAACGCGATGACGGCGAGCACGGTGGGCAAGAGCGCGTAGAAGCCGTACATCCGGGCGACGAGGTAGACCCCGGCGGCGACCATCGTCGCGGCGTGGATGAGGGCCGAAACCGGCGTGGGGCCCTCCATCGCGTCGGGGAGCCAGGTGTGGAGCGGGAACTGGGCGGATTTGCCGATCACGCCGCCGAGCACGAGCAGGCCGAGTATCGAGAACCAGCCGGCGGGCGAGAGCCCGAACGTCGTGAGCCCGACCAGGTTCCCCGAGAGCGCGGCCTCGGCGAGCGCCGGGAAGCTCCCCTGGCCGGCGAACGAGGCCGTCCCGAAGGTGGCGAGGATGCCGACGAGGCCGACGAGGAGGAAGTAGTCCCCGAAGCGGGTGACGAGGAAGGCCTTCTTCGCTGCGCTCGCGGGCGCGTCGCGCTTGAACCAGTGGCCGATCAGGAGCCACGAGCAGAAGCCGACCATCTCGAAGAACATGAACGCCATGAAGAGGTTGTCGGCCATCACGAAGCCGAGCATGCTCGCGGTGAAGAGGCCGAGCCCGGCGTAGTAACGCGGGATGCCGGTCTCGTTCTCGTCGTTCATGAAGCCGAGGCTGAAGACGTGGACGAGGAACGAGACCAGCGAGACGATGAGGAGCATCAACGCCGCGAGCGGGTCGATCAGGACCCCCAGATGGAGGTCGAACCCGCCGGTGGCGGCGAAGGTGTAGAGCCGGGTGTTCGTGGTCGCGCCGCCGGCGACGGCGAGCGCGGTCCACGCCGAGAGGACCAGCGAACCGGCGGTGGCGATGATGCCGGCGAACGCCCCCTTCTTCGGGAGGAAGCGGCCGGCGAACAGCGCGATCACGAACGAGACGAGCGGGAGGACCGCTATCGCGGGTGTGTAGTCGAGTGCCGCCATTTTACCACCTCATGGTCGTTGCTTCGGTGACGTCGACGCCACGGAAGTTGCGGTAGAGGACGAGCACGATGCCGATACCGACGGCGACCTCCGCCGCCGCGAGCGCGATCACGAACAGGCTGAACACCTGGCCGGTGAGGTTGCCGTGTTGGAACGAGAAGGCGACGAGGTTGACGTTGCCCGCGGTGAGCATGAGCTCGACGCACATCAGGTACAACAGGGCGTTCCGGCGGGTGAGGATGCCGAAGAGCCCGATGCAGAACAGCCCCGCCGAGAGCAGGAGGTAGTACTCGATCGGAACCATCAGTCCTCACCCCCGTCGGGACGAGCCGGCGAGCGCTGGGGGTCCCGTTCGTCGGCGTCGCCCGATTCCTCGGGGTTCGTCCGGAACCGGAGCGCGCCGGCGATCCGGCCGTCGGCCTCGGTCTTCGCGAGCATCACCGAGGCGTCGAGGGCGACGTCGAGGACGAGCGCGATGATGATGAACGTCGCGAGGAAGCCTTCGGCGGGGTAGGCTCCCGCGTCGAAGTTGAACAGGGCGTAGCCGATCGAGGCGGTGATCGACCCACCCCCCGGAAAGCCCGCGGGTGCGGGGAACGACTCGGTGAGGAAGGTCACGGCGAGCACGGCGAACAGCGCGACCGCGACGAGGCCGGGCAGGAGATGCCGGCCGAGCTTGAGGTGGGGACGGGTGGTCACGAGGTGGCCTCCGTCGCGTCGTCGGTGCGGGTGAGCATCACGGCGAAGGAGATCAGGATCAACACGCCGCCGACGTAGACCAGGATCTGCATCGCGGCGAGGAACTCCGCGCTCATCATGATGTAGTGGATGGCGACGCTCAACAGCGCCGCCCCGAGCATCAACGCGGAGTGCCAGACGTCCTCCATCAGGACGACGCCGAGGGCACTGAGAACCGTGACGAGCGCGAACAGCGCGAACGCGACCGTCTCGTACGGGATGGCCATTGTGCTTCTTCGTATGGGATGATGTTTGAAGGTTTCGAGAAACGATCACGGAACTCCCCGAGACGGGCGACAGCCGACGACGAGCGCCGACGTGCGTGGGGACGGACTCAAATGGGGCGAGACCCTCGGACGGGTGTGGCCTTTCGTCGATTCGTTCGCGGGCGGGTGGAGTGGTCGGCCCTCGAAGCCGTCTGCCGCGAGGTCGCAGTCCGGTACGACCAGCGGGTCGCGCGCGTCGTCTTCCTCGAGACCGACAACTGGCTCTCGACGCCCTGCGTCGTCAACGACCGCTGGTTCGTGAAGGTCATCAGCCCGCGGAACGCGCTGGTCCACGGCCTCTTCACCACCGGCCGCAACCTGGGGATGTTCTCGAGCGGCACCGAGGGCTTTTTCGAGCGCTTTGCGAACCCCGTCGAGATGGCCGAACACGAACTCGCCGCCACCCGGCGGATCCGCGAGATCGGGCTCAACGCACCCGAACCCCTCGAAGCGTTCGCCTACGACGAGTTCGGCGTGCTCGTCCTCGAATACCTCCCGGCTTTTCGGACCATCGAGGATCTGCTGCCCGCCGAAGTGCGCGAGGTGGCCCCCGAGTTCTTCGCCTCGCTGGCCCGGATGCACGACGCGGGCCTCGGCCACGGCGACCTCCGGGCGGAGAACGTGCTCGTGGCCGACGGCGACCTCTACTTCATCGACGCCACGAGCCTCCGCGGGTCCGGGGCCGCCGACGCCCGCGCCTACGACCTCGCGTGCGGCCTCGCGGCGCTCGAGCCCACGGTCGGCGCGCGCGGGGCGGTCGACGCCGCCGCGGACCACTACTCCATCGTGGACCTGCTCGCCGCCCGGGATTTCCTGAGCTTCATCGACATGCGCCCGGACCACGACTTCGACGCCGCGCTCCTCCGGGGCGAGATCGAAAAACGCGCGGCGTAGGTCGGCACGTCTCGTCCAACCCGAAGTACTCCGCCAGTAGTGATTACACGGGATAGGTTCACACAACTTCGTGTGTTCTCGTGCGACCACAGAGGGAGGAGGTTGTGCGTCAAGAAGAGCGACATCCTGATTCTGCACACGAAACCTCGTCATCAAGCGCGAATGATGGGCAAAATCAGCGCTGAACCCTCCAGCTTCGTGTCCGCGAATAGGGACCAGTCAGACAGATGCACGACGAACGGCGGGTCACAGCCGATTGAGTGATCTGGGAACAACGCCTTTTGCGTGCTCGATAGTGCCGGCCGTTCACGTGGAGACGTGGCTCGTCCGTGGCGGTTGTCCGTACATCCAGTCATTCGTGGTGAGCCGCTAATTGCCTGGGCATGTGGGTCACGTACCGATACGAGCGTCTGTAGCCGACAGTCGTGATCCGATATCGTTTGAGTCGACTCACGCTCCAAAAACTTTTTACTCTAGAACCACAGAAACAAAGGCGCAGACGATGAGCGAGCTCCGTGAGATCGTTGAATGCCTCTGCAACTCGCCTCAGCGGCTTGAAATACTCGACGTGCTCGGTGACGCACGGATGGACGTTCGTGAGGTGATGGAGGCGCTAGACAGCCCCCGATCTACCGTCCAACGCAACCTCTCAGTTCTGGAAGAACAAGGCTGGGTTGAGAGGACAAGCTCTGGATATACGGCAACTACCATCGGTGACCTCCTCTGTAGGGAGTTCGTAGAGATGGGTGAAACAGCCACCAAAATCGAACGCATGGCTCCGTTCTTAAACACGGTGGATGCACCTGAAGAGGTTGCCGTCGACCGATTGAGTGACGTACTCGTAACGACACCCGAGCCAACTCGACCATACTTCCCGAGGAAGCGACTGTTGGAGATTTTCGGGGAGGAGGTCGATCGCGTCCGGGGGCTTTTGCCGGTTGTCTCCTCCTTCTCGGTCGAAGAGGCCCGTCGTGCGGATGCTGACAACGAACCCAATGGCGAGTACGTCGTCTCGTCAGCTGCATTCGATGCGCTTCACGACCAGTACGCCGGCGAGGGTGTTGACGGGGCGGAGATAGACCCGCCTGCTCATATCGATGTTTGGGTGTATAACGGCGATCTTCCGTACGGGCTGTTCGTCTCCGATGACGCACTCGCGCTCGCTGCCTACGACGAGTTCGGCCGGATGCAAGTGCTAGTCGAATCGACTAGCGAGACGGCCATCAAATGGGGGAAACGAGTCTATGAGGCGTACAGACGTCAGTCCACCCCGCCCTCCGAGGCAGCTACTCCGTCGGTAGCGGGCGATAGGGAATTGGTCGAGTAGTCCCAGTCCCTTACCGGTTTAGACAGTAGCTTGGGCGGATCGATCTGGCCGCTGAGAGGCGTCATCCACGGCAGTTTCATCCCACTCCATTTCGAATAGACGAGCATCGCACTCCTGACAGGCCGAGGCGATCACATCATAGGACCGACAACACGATTCGACGACCTCCTCCTCTACCTGTACGGGACCGTCGCAGTCGGGGCATCGTTCGATAAAGATACGCAGGCTCATCAGGACGCGCGCGATCTCGGCGGGAGCGAGGTTCTGCCAGTCGGGGAGACGTTCGCTGAGTTCGGTTGCAGCGGCGACGTCGGCGATGACGGCAGCGCGTGAACTCCACTGGCCGACGACGGCATCATCGGTGTGGGCAATGAACGCCTGGTCGTGTTGATCGACCGCGATTCGATCGTCGGTGGTTGAGACGTTGAGCGCATCAGCGAGGATCACCTCGCTGAGATCGTGTGCGCGGGTAGTGTGGATACGTTCGCGCCACGCTTGCTGGAAGTCGGCGGTGAGACAGAGGTCGGTGCCCTCTCGACAGGGTTCGACCGCGTCGGCGTCGAGGAGTACCCGTTCGGGATCGATTTCAACGGTTTCGTCGGCCATTGGTGTCGCGGAGTCCTCGTCGAACCATCGGAGAACACGGTCGGGGAAGTAGCGTTTCGTGAGCGCGGGTGTGCCGGGAACGAGATAGCCGCGGAGGTAGATGGTTCCGAGCGAGAGGGTAAATATGCCGGCTCCGAGGACGGTTGAGGCAACGGCGACGAGGGCGCTCGTACCGGCAGCGATAGCAATATTGACGGCGGTACAGGGGGTACAGCGGTTTTTGCCGGTATATTCGGGCTGACGAAGGCGTTTAACGAGTGACATTGCGACGGGGTACAGACGCGGTGGATTTCACCTTACCTGCTGGGCAGATGCCCACTGAATAGGTAATCACCCAGTGGGTGGGCAAATACCCACTAGGTGAACATTTGCCCACTAGATTGGCAACTACCAACCCAGTGGGTGGGTGCTCATTGGGTTGGCGATTACCCACGCAGTAAGGTGAAAATGGGTGCGGGAGTGGGTCGAACTGCGATGCCCGAACGACATGAGGCGAATGAGACAGCAGAGACCAAGAATCACACTGGAGTGAATCGTCGTCGATTCGTCAAGGCTCTTGGTGTGACTGGAGGTACCGCTATCGCTGGAAGCGTGTTCTCTTCATCGGCAATGGCTGCTGAGCCTTCCCGACCTTCGGTCAAAAGTAGTGAGCCGGTTACTGGTAGTGACTTAGGACAGCTAATAAGTGAGACCAAGAGCCAGGATGATGTTACGAATGTAATGAATACACAGATGCGAGAGACTATACAGAGTGGAGTAGCTTTGGAGGTGGCCCCTAGTGAGCAATCCGGGCACATTGTTTCAAAAAACATCTCAAGCCACACAAGTGCGAGCGACGTCGATAGTTTAGCTGAAGATGACCTCCTTGTCTCCGCTGTTGAGCACACCCTTGAGGATGGAAATAAGATGACGACGGTGGCACTTGGAAATAATGATAACCTCATAACTCGGCAGAAATATGAGAAAGTAACGAATAGTATAAAAGATAGGGCTGTCTTGTGGAATATTGTTGGCGAAAACGTAGAAGACATGATGTTGATTTCCAACAGCTCTAGTTTTAATGGCACTCCAACTGAGTCATTAGCGGAAATTAGTGCTAGTGCTTGTAAGTGTAACCCAGCTCCTGCACCGGAGAAGGGCAAACATCGACGTGTTTGTAAGGCAGTACGTGTGAACTGTATACTATCTAGTTGTGGTGGAGCGTGCTTTTGGTGTAGTGCTCTCGGTCCAGCTGCGTGTTTGACCTGTGCGGCTGGTGCATGTGGTTATCTCATTGGAACCTGCTGTTCCCGTTGGAAAAGAGAGTGTACCGGGTGCCCCTCCGTTTAATAAGTTACTGTTTTATGGGAAAGATTGATTAGAACTAATCGAGATGATACGTATAATGGCCAAAAACTCATTCCCTGCTCTCACAGCAGTGTTCAGCCGTGAGTATACCCTCAAAGATCGGATCGATCATAATCAACTCAATATTCTCTCTACTGTGTTGATTGGATTGAGTCAGCTACCTCTAGCGTTCTCTTTCCCAGCGCAGTCGCTCTGGCCACGCTTTGTTATTTTATGTGGTGGTAGTTTGTTAGTCGGAATTGGTATTAGTGCGTATATAGGTGAAGGAATTCTCCAAGATGGTGGTGAGAGTGATGAAGAGAAGTGGATGAGTTCAGTTATCATTTTAATCTTCGCAATCAGTGTGGTTGCTGCTGCTATTTCTGTTGCTGTCGCATGACGGCGCTGTCTAATTAAGAGCGAGCAGGCCGAAGAGCTGGTTGATCATGCCACTCAACGACCTACTCGGTGAGGCATTCGAGACGGAAGATACTCACTGTTGGGACCAGGAGCGGACGGCGAACGTCCGTTCGGGCGTTCGCCATCCGCCTGCATTCAGCGGGACTCTCGCTGCGGGAGACGGTAGCGATCCTTGATCTTCTCGACGTTGATCGGTCACACGGAACGGTCGGGGACTGGACGCACCGCCTTGCTGAGATCCAAGCAGACCCGCCTTCCCGAGCGCGTGTTCTCGCCAAGCAACTCGCCGACGTCGTCGTAGAGATCGGTTCGCCATGCATACTTCCCGCTGGTTTCAATTTTCATGCCGCCGAATTTTGCACATCGGGTCGATCAAACGGAAGGCGTTCAGGGGCGGCTCGGGGAAAGCGTGGTTGCGGAGGTGGTCGAAGCGCTTGAATCGTATATCGAGGATGGAGAGCACGTGATGGGTCGGACGGATCGCTAGGTGTTTACCGACCGTGAGGGCTCCCACACCGACTGACCCACACAGCGGGGTGTTTTTGTACCCCGGCCGCGCAATTCTTGCCGTATGAGTCAACAAGTCGCGGAGCCGTTCGAGCAGTACATCGGCGGCGAGTGGACCGAGGGGGACGGCGAGGAGACCTTCGAGAGCACGAACCCGGCGACGGGCGAGACGCTCGGCGAGTTCCACCGGGGCACCGACGCGGACGTCGACCGCGCGCTCGCGGCCGCCGACGACGCCTTCGAGGAGTGGGCCGCGCTCTCCTACACCGACCGGGCCGAGTACCTCTGGGAGATCTACAACGAGCTCAAGGACCGCCACGAGGAGTTAGGGGAAATCGTCACCAAGGAGTGCGGCAAGGAGATATCGGAGGGGAAGGCCGACGTCAACGAGGCCTGGGACATGGTCGAGTGGGCCGCCGCCGACGCCCGTCACCCTCACGGCGACGTCGTCCCCTCCGAAATCGCCGGGAAGGACGCCTACATGCGCCGGAAGCCGAAGGGCGTCGTCGGTTGTATCACGCCGTGGAACTTCCCGGTCGCGATCCCGTTCTGGCACATGGCCGTCGCGCTGGTCGAAGGGAACACGGTGGTCTGGAAACCCGCCGAACAGACCCCATGGTGCGGCCAGATCATCGCCGAGATGTTCGAGAGTACTGGCATTCCGGACGGCGTCTTCAACATGGTCCAGGGCTACGGCGACGCCGGCGAGGCCATCGTCGAGGACGAGCGCGTCGCGACGGTGCTGTTCACCGGGTCGGCGGAGGTCGGCCACGAGATCGCCGGTAAGGTCGGCGGCGAAGCCGGCAAGCTCGCGGCGTGTGAGATGGGCGGGAAGAACGGGATCGTCGTCACGGCGGAAGCCGACCTCGACGTCGCGGTCCACTCGGCGGTGATGAGTTCGTTCAAGACGACGGGTCAACGGTGTGTCTCCGCCGAACGCGTCATCGTCCACGAGGACCTCTACGACGAGTTCAAGGACCGCTTCGTCGAGACCGCCAAGAACGTCTCGGTCGGCGACCCCCTGAACGAGGACACGTTCATGGGGCCCCTGATCGAAGGCGAACACAGGGAGAAGGTCACGGGCTACAACGACCTCGCGCACGAGGAGGACGTCGAGGTGCTGGTCGACCGCACCGAACTCGATAGCAACGAGATCCCCGACGGCCACGAGGACGGCGTCTGGGTCGGCCCGTTCGTCTACGAGGCCGACCACGAGGCGGACCTGCGAGTCACGGAGGAGGAGGTCTTCGGCCCGCACGTCGCGCTCATGCCCTACTCGGGCGACATCGAGAAAGCGGTCGAGATCCACAACGACACCGAGTACGGGCTGGCGGGCGCGATCATCTCGGAGGACTACCGCGAGATCAACTACTTCCGTGACAACGCCGAGATCGGGCTGGCCTACGGCAACCTCCCGTGTATCGGCGCGGAGATCCAGCTCCCGTTCGGCGGCGTGAAGAAGTCCGGCAACGGCTACCCGAGCGCGCGGGAAGTCATCGAGGCCGTCACCGAACGCACCGCCTGGACGCTCAACAACGCCGACGGGATCGAGATGGCACAGGGGCTCTCGGCGGACATCCTGACCGACGACTGAGCCACGGACTCTCGGTATCGGTCGCGTCGTACGAAAGGGGGGGGACGAGGGGCGAGTGGACGAGGGTGGGGTGCGGTGGGCGCTTTGTGCCGGCGTGTGACGAGAAAAGCGTCACGTTCCGGCGGTTTTCCCTACCGTCGTTTGCGGGATAAATGGTTCGCTTCGGGGTCGTCGATTCGGGCTCAGACCTCGATCTCGCTCTCGCGGCGGATCTCGGTTTCGAGGTTGTCGAGTTCGTCGTCGAGGTTGCGCTCGAAGAACCGCTCGACGCCGGGGAGCTTCCCCTCGACGGTGAAGCGGTTCGTGAGCCGGGTGCCCTCGCCGACGGCTTCGAGGTCGTGCTCGCCGACGACGCGCATCACCCGCGAGCGCCCGACGAACTCGACGTGGTTCGGCGGGTCGCGCTCGGTGTCCTCGGTCTCGACGGTTATGGTTCGGTTGACGAGCGGCAGCGGGAGCGAGAGGTGCCAGGTGGCGTGGGTGTCGTCGTGAACCTCGAAGGAGTCCACGACGCTGATCGGGCGGGCGCGCTTGCCCGGATCGGCGATGAACTCCCAGACGCGCTCCGGCGGGGCGGCTATCTCGATGGTACGTTCGACACGAACAGTCATAGCACGAGTAGTGGGTCGCCGGGTAAAAGTCCGCCGAAGACGGCGGTGAGAACCGAGACGGTGCGGTAGCGGTGGTGCCGGCTTACCCGGGGGTGACGCGCCAGGTGGTGGACTTCGCCCGGCTCCACTTCTCGATGTCGATGTCCTCGGACTCCTCGGCGAGCCGGGGGAGACGGACCCCGACCTGTTTGGCGGTGAGGCCGAGCTGGTCGGCGATCTGCTTCGAGCGGAAGTACCGGTCGCCTCGCGAGACGCTGTCGTAGAGATAGGCGAGGATCCGTCGGTCCTCGTCGGTGTAGGTGGCCATTACCGTTGATAAGGGCGTGATCGTCTTAACGCTTTTCGACGTGGTTATCGGGCGAGATGGACCGCGCCGACCGCGAGCGCCCCGGCGATCATCGCCGCGGCGAACCCCCAGCTGGCGAGGATCTGGTTCTCGGTGAGTCCAGCGACGAACGCGACGACCGCGCCCGCGATCCCGACCACGACGAACAGCACCGTCAGCCCGATCCCGCGATCGGTCGTGACGCTTTCGGTAGCCATGTCGGCGCTATCATCGGCGGGGACTTAGGTCGTTCCATCGCAAGGGGTATTCCCGTCCCGCCCCGAAGGCCGTGCATCTAGATGGGTCGTCTCACCCGGCTGCTGGTCGGCCTCCTCGTGCTCGCAGCCCTCCTCGCGGTCGCCCTCGGTGTGGTCGCGGTCGGCTTCGACCGGCCGTCGATAGTCGAGAGCGAGAGCCGTATCGTCGGCGTCAACGCCACGACGACGGTCGTCGAGACCGACCTCACGGTCTCGAATCCCAACCCGGTCGCGGTCCGACTCGGCGACGCCACGGTCGCCACGAACGTCAGCATGAACGGTATCGAGGTTGGAGCCGGCACCAAGCGCGGGATCCGACTCGGGCGGGGAGCCACGGACGTCAGCCTCACGACGGTCATCGACAACCGGGAGATCCCCGACTGGTGGGTCAGTCACGTCCGGAACGGCGAGCGCACGCGCGTCACCACCACGGCGAACGTCACGCTGCCCGTCCTCGGCCGCACCGCGACGCTCACGGACACGACGACGACGCGGACTTCCATCACCGACCGGCTGAATTCGAGCGCGCCGCGTCCGATAAACGCGAGCCTGCCCCTGGTCTCGGACCCGATCCTCGTCGTCGAGCGGACCCGCGCGTCGTGGGGCGACGTCACGACCGAGACCACGCCGCTCGAAATTCGGACCCGACTCGCCAACCCGACATCGATCCCGCTCTCGATCACCCGGCTGGACTACACGGTCACGATGAACGGCATCACGGTCGGCAACGGCACGACCGGTGAGGCGACAACCGTTCCCGCCGGCGGGCAGGAGAGCCTCCGAGCCGAGACCGACATCCGGAACGAACGGCTCGACGACTGGTGGGTCACACACGTCCAACGCGGCCAGCGGACCGACCTCCGGGTCTCGTTCACCGCGGTGCTCTCGCTGCCGGGTGGCGAGACCGCCCGAGTCCCGCTCGACGGTCTCGATTACGCGACGACTATCGACACCGACGTGCTGGCGAACGACAGCACCGCTCAGGCGCGACTCGGAGGCCTCCCGACGAACCACGAGGATAAACACGCATCTGCGACGGGCACCAACCCCGGTCGATGAAGCCGCTCGCCGCCGTCCTCCTCGGGCTGCTCGTGGTGCTCGCGGGCTGTTCACAGCTCGCCGGGCCGGTCGACGAACCCGCGACGACCGCGGGCCCCATCGAGGGCACCGCCACACCGCCTGTCTCTTATACACATCTCTGATGGCGCGAGG